>NZ_DIXC01000003.1 GCF_002435945.1 Mesotoga sp. UBA6090 | reverse complement strand
GTTCTGAGAGAGCCTGGGGGTGAAACCCCCCTGGGCTACTCACCAGATCCAAGTTGCCAGAATCAGAAGAACGATACCAGTTTTCGGTTGGCCGTTCTCCGAGAAGAGTTGGTCGCTCTTAAGAGCCCCCTCTCCGTTCGGCGATTATAGCTTCATCCAGAATCATAGAGGAAAGAAAAAAGACGCTCTAAAAGCGTCTTCACTCGTAATAATATCACGAATAATCGTTAAAGTCAACCGGTCTTGCTGTTGCCGGTAGGTTAAGAAATCTCGCTCGGGGATCCGTAATTCTTTTGGCTTTGTCGATCTGAATTTATTATTCACATATAGACAACAGTGGTCGCTTAAATGAATAATCATCTATCGGATGACTCCAGAAACTCATCCAGCCGGTCCAACCCTTCTGCGAAGCTCTTTCGGCCGAATCCCATTCTAAAAAAGCCGCCTTCAAAATCGTACATCGATCCGGGAAGAAGTAAAATTCCCGCGCTTTCCAGGACCGCCGAGCAGAAGTCTTCAACATCCCCTCCAACGAAATGTACAAAAGCTATGGGTCCTGCCTTTGGCCTCGAAACTTTGAACTCCGACGAGTGCTTCTCGAAGAATAGGGCAGCTCGATCCCAGTTCTCAACAACTATCGCTCTGTTCCTTTTCAGGATCTTGTCACCTACACACAGCGCCTTCCAGGCAAGATACTCCGAGGGCGCGCTGTTACAGATCGTAGTGTAATGTTTGAATCTAGTCATTGATTCCAGGACACTTTTGTTGTGAGATACAACCCAGCCGATTCTCAACCCGGCCAATCCGTAAGATTTCGACATCACACCCAGTGCAAGAGAGTTGTCGGAAATATCTGCAAAGGACTCCTGCTTCTCTATGGATTGATCAAGCTCAAGCCCTCTGTAGACCTCGTCGGAGAAAACGAAAATCCCCCTTTCTTCGGTAAAGGAAGCGATCTTCATCAGATCTCTGTTAGAAACAAGGTATCCGGTCGGGTTATTAGGATTGTTTATCACAACCAGTTTAGTTTCTGGGCGAACAAGATCCCTCAGCTCATCTACATCAAAGCTCCATTCTTCACCGCTTCTTCTCAGTTCCCAGCGGGTCACTTCACATCCGATTGCGTTGGCGACTTCGTACAGTGACTGATAAACTGGAAACTGGCAGATCACATGGTCGCCTTTCTGAAGAAAGACATTCATGAAGTTGAAGATCGCCTCTTCAGCGCCTGAGTGAACCAGAACCTCGTCCGTTTTGACGCTCGCGTAAAGCCTGGCAATTTGCGCCCTCAAATCGCGATTGCCGGGAACTTCGGTGTAGCCAAGCCACGTATCCATGAACTTCGAGGGGGGTTCCCCGTTCATTTTCAGCAACTCGCCGATCGTCATGGCTTCACAGTCAGACTGAGCAAGAAGGTGTGGTGCGTCGAACTCGTGCTTTTCAAAGTAAACTTCCAGTTTGAAATCATTTAGCTTCATTTTCTTCCTCCGGCTGTCAGTGATACTCGATCTTACCAGACTACTCTCAAACTGGAACCTATGAATGGATGCAGACGACGAGTCGGCCGGCTTCCAGGACGTGTCTTATGCTATTGAGAACAGGTCTCACAGGGAAATTCGATCATGAATCTATTGACACCCTCTTTATGTTCGTAATCAAGCCTAAGATTGTGCGCACGCAAAATCGACAAGACCACTCTCAGACCGAGACCGTATCCCTGACCTTTCACTTCCTTCACGGATTCTTCAAGGTTCATGAAATCGACGGCTTTTCCCTTGTTGGAAACAGATAACAGAGAGAATTCCTCTTCACGGGTCAGCCTGATCTCCACAGAGTCGTCCGTAGAATACTTGCAGGCATTGTCAAGAAGATTCATTACAACGTGCTCGATCATGTATCCGGAGGCATTAATCATTATCTCGGGGAGGATCTGTATTTCAATCTCTTTGTCGGGATGAAGAATCATGATCTTCTCAGTAGTCTTCAAGACAAGTCGGGAGAGATCTATCTCTATCTTCTCGATTGGTACCGAAGTCTCTGAGCGCGACAGAAGCAGATACTCTTCAGAGAGTCTTATGAGCTTTTCCACTTCCTCAAGGGTTTCTCTCAAGGCTTCGTGCATACTCTCTTCCGAAGAATTGCCGGTCAAAGAGAGCTGAAGATTCGATTTCATTACTGCGAGGGGCGTTCTCAACTCGTGAGCGATTCTTGAAGAGAACTGCTTTGCATCGTTAATCAACTGCTCTATTCTACTCAGCGCCTTATTGATTTCGCTTTCCAGCTTTGAAACCTCGTCTCCACTCTTCTTCAGCACAATTCTGGCATCCTTTAGTCCCGTTCTGCTGATTAGCTCCATTTGGTTGCCGGCCTCTTCAAAAGGTCTTATCAGTTTTCTCGTGAATATTGTTCCAATGAGGCTTACGGCCAACAGGATCGATAACGAGGAAAAGACCACTACTGCAAGAACAAACTTCAGATACTCCTCAGACTTTTCGAGATTGTAGAAAGTCACGAATCTCTCTTCGGCTCCTTCGATAAGCTCGACAGTCGCTCTATATCGATGGTCACCTTTTGTGCCGATTCCTGCAACTTCCTTGAACAGTTCCGGTTCAGCCCGAAAACTCGCTACTGGTTCATCTTCTATGTATATGGCGAATCCAAAGTCTTCATTTCCCGCAAGGCTCAGAAGTCTGTTTTCTTGACCTGCGAATTTGTACGTGTTGACTATATCGTTATGAAATGATAGGAGAAGATTATCTATCCTGCGAAATTCCAGATTCCTCAGGACAAAAAAGACCGTCAGGCCCAGTGAAATCACCACGGTGCCGTAAGTTACAAGGTAAAGGAGTGAGATCTTTCCCCTAACCGTCATCTGCCAAGCTCCTGAATCTGTACCCCTTTCCCGGAACTGTCTCGATCATGTTATACATCCCCGCCGATTCGAGTTTCCGTCTTATGTAGTTAATATAGACATCAACAATATTGCTGCGCGGTTCAAAGCCTGTTTCCCAGATCTTGTCGGTTATCTCTTCTCTGGAGAACACGGTTCCCGGGTTGCGGAAGAGCAGTGCGAGGATCGAAACCTCTCTCGAGGTTAGGTCCAATCTTCCCCCGGAGCAGGCGAAGACTTCCTTTCTCGAATCGTAACGTAGAGGACCGTACTGAACTATCGACTCTATCTTCAGCTGATTCCGTCTTACAAGAGCTCTTACTCTGGCTTCTAGCTCACGCAGATCGAATGGTTTGGGAACGTAATCATCGGCTCCGATCTCAAGTCCTTCAATCCTGTTGTCAACTTCGCCCAGTGCGGTGATTATTATTATAGGAACATTGGACTTTATCTCTTCTCTCAGAAAGCGGCAGAATTCATAACCGTTCATGCCGGGCAGGAGGACATCGAGAACAATGCAATCATAGCTACGCTCAAGGGCAAGATCAAGTCCTTCTTCTGCGTTCTGAGAGGCATCCACAAGAAATCCCGAACGCTCAAAAAAGGAGACGACATTATCGAGAAGTCTTTTCTCATCTTCAACTATCAAGAGTTTCATCGAGCATCAATTCTTTCCGTTTTCTTTGCCGGGAGGAGTGTCTGGCTTGCCCGGATCGTTGGGCTTACCTGGATCGTCGGGCTTGCCTGGATCCTTGGGTTTGCTTGGATCATCGGGTTTGCCTGGCTTTTCCGAAGGAGTCAAATCCTCTTCCTCGCCCAGTGCTTTCTCCAGTCTTTTGCTGGCCTCCTCAAGCGCCTTCTCATTTGCCATTACATTTAGCGTTGAAGCAAAACTGCTTCCTAACCTGTAAGATTTCGTCTCGGTTATTACATGCCAGAAGTGACCGTTCTCTTCCTGTACAAGAAAGATACCGCGAACCTCCTCCCTTGACTGTATAGAAACAAGAGAGAAAGCGTCAATCATCTTTACTTCTGATGAAATGCCGACCTCGCTAGCTTCGCTTATTTCTGAAATCTCACCATCTGAAGAGAGCGTGACTACTCTGGAGTCGGTCACAACCCTTACCAACCCTTCGGGAAGAACAAACATAGCGAGAATCTCGCCAGCAGCTATCTGCTGCACCTTCAGAATTAAGGTGATGCTGACTGATAGCTCAAAGTCCCCGCCCCCAACCAGGTAACCAAGCAAAGACTGCTCGCTTTCAAGCACAGTACCAACCGAAAGTGCGGCTGAAAACATAAAAACAATAGCGGAGACAAGACAAATGACTCTCTTCATATGAGCTTCACCTTCACTTCCGCAAACCAATGGCAGTATTGAACAGATGAACCCCTCGTGCTTTCCAGTTAATCAATCCAAACTCCTTGATGACAAATCGAGATTTAACTCTTTGCAACACCTATTTCTCAACCAAGACAATTGTACCAAGATCGACGTCTTTGTCTGCAACGGTAACTGAAATGGATTGATATCTGGATTCGCTTTCATCGACCGAGAATCCCTCATCCCCGTAATTGTCGAAGAACTCCAGTCTATACTCCCCCGGGCCAACCTTGCAGAATCTGAATTCGCCTGCTTCCCAAATCGGATTGTCGATATGGGTAAACGTCGTAAGAGCCTCGTCTTCACCTTCGGGAAACAGCGCTACAAGGAGAGGCAACTGATCCGAAGAGACAATTCCCGTTACATCAAAAAGGCTTCCGTGGCGAACATGGATTACGGGCGTCATGTGGACCTTGTCTTCGTGGCTCTTCTTCTCGCCTGAGATCTCAGCTTCACTGACGATGTCCTCCCACCGGCCGTTGATTTTCAGTGACTTTGACAAGTCAAAGTCAAGAACAACGTTCGTCACAGAACCTTCGATGATCTCGAGGCCCAGATTGTTGATCTTCAGTGATCCAGAGTTGACGGTGACTGGATAGACTATCTCATTGGCGGTCATAGTTGCCGCAGACACTTCTATCCGCAACTGGTTATATACACCGACGACTCCTGTAGTGTCGGGCAGTTCGAAAGTCGTTCCCACCAGAGTAAGAATGTCTACTTCAAATGGTTCGTCCACAATCACAAAAGGCTCGTATTCATCTGGAGGAACCTCCTCGGACCCATAGAGCTTTATGCTTTCAATCCTTACCATAAGAGAGTCAATCTCTTCGATAGGGATTACCGCATCGGTAAGAACAACTCTCACCGTTCCCCTGTCAGCCTCTGGCAAAGTAAGATCCACGCACCCAGAGAAGAAAAACGCAAAGACCAAGACAATCAAGAATAGTAGCTTTTTCATTTTCTTTACCTCCCTTCTTCGTTTGGTATTGAACCAAGTTTATCCAGGATGTTATTAAAGAGAGATTAAACCGACGCTCGCAGGAGTTGTCCGAACCTGGTCCTGATCAGAAGCTACTACATTGCCAGCATTGTTCCAGTCGACAACGGGTGCTATATTTTATATTGGCCAAATGTCAGGACCTGTCGGTACGGGCCAGTGAGGAAGAGATAAGTTGAAGATAGGAATACCTGGAGCTCTCTTATATTATTATTACGGGCCGTACCGGGTCCATCTGTTTGAAGAACTGGGAATAGAGGTAATCACAACGTAAAAGACCGACAAGAAGACGATTGAGAGAGGGATCGGGGTTTCGGTTCCCGAGATCAGCGTTCCAATCAAGATATACAACGGTCACGTCCTCAGGTTGGTCGATCAGGGCGTTGATTACGTATTTGTGCCTAGAATGGTTTCAGTTGAGAAGGGCAAGTACTTTTGCCCCAAGTTCATGGGACTACCCGACATGTTAGAACATGGAATCCCGGCCGCCAGGTCGAAGTTGCTCGCACTTGAGATTCAGAGCAACACTGAAGACATCACTTCACCAAGGTTGATTTGTCTCATTGCCGGGAAACTGGGTGTCTCCAGGAGCGAGATCCGAAGAGCCAGTCATTCCTCAGCTAGGAGATGGAAGAAGTTCAGAAATCTCTGCCTGGAAGGTAAGACCATCAAAAAGGCGTGGGCCGAACTCGACGGGGGTGCCATAGGCCCGCGATTCTCGCTCTCGAAGAGATTGAGAGAAAAACTGTGGAATCTTCCTTCAAGTTTGACTATCTCAATCTCGATTTCAGGCCTTCCAGCTTCATTTGCAACGGTTGTTCGAACAGCTGCGAGGTAATCGACGCGAAAGCCGACGGAGAAATAATCGCAGTTTGGGGCGACCGGTGCGGCAAACGGCAGGAGCAGCTTAGAAGAAAGGAAAGAGCCTCTACTACCTGAGAGGCTCCTTGTCGTTCCTTCTGAAATCCTTAAAGATGAGCTATTCAGTATGAAATAGATCTTTCGATGATATGCGCCGATCACACTTCTCACAGAATGTGTCCCGATCGACTTTGCAGAAGGAGAGGCAGCAATTCATGACCTTATCGCCGCTGCCATGTTCAGACCCAGTTCAACGCACTTGTCGAGATCCTCTTGCGTTGGACAACTCTTCGACTCAATCACCGGGCCCACCTGATCGCACTTCGATCTCGAAGCGAACTGCTGAAGTTCTTTCAGGGCTCCCCCGCTCCAGGTATAGGAACCGAAAACTCCTATCTTGTGATTTTTCATCATCCTGTTCTCTATCGCGCTAACCAGTTGCTTCATCGGAGGGAAGAGCTCCGCATTATAGGTACAACTCCCCATCACTAGGCCCTTGTATCTCCAGATGTCTCTTATGATAAACGAAATGTGCGTCGTAGAGATATTGTGAACCCTGACTCTCTCGACGCCTCCCTCGACAAGACCGGAAGCCACCGCCTCCATCATTTTCTGTGTGTTTCCATACATTGAACCGTATACCAGAACGACGCCTTCCTCTGTCTCCTGTCTGCTCCAGCGATCGTAAAGATCGAGAATCCTTGAAGGGTTCTTTCTCCAAACGGGTCCGTGAGTAGCGCAGATAACCTTTATGTCAACACCTTTGAGTTTTTCGAAGGCCTTCTGAACCATTGCACTGTATCTACCGACTATGTTTGAGAAGTACCTGAGCACCTCGTCCTCGAAAAAATCGACATCAACTTCGTCGTCAAATATCCCGCCGTTCAGTGTGCCGAAACCTCCAAAAGCATCTCCGGAAAACAGCACCCCCGTGGTCTTTTCAAGTGTCATCATCGTCTCTGGCCAGTGCACCATAGGGGTCATGTAGAACCGGAGGATCTTTGAACCAATGCTCAACTCCTCGCCATCCTTGACTGCGAATGTATTGTCTGCTACACCATAAAATGCATTGAGCATGTCTATCGTTTTCTCATTTCCGACCACACTCATTTCAGGGAAGGCCTCTTTAAGGACCTTGATCGAACCGGAGTGATCTGGCTCCATATGATTAACCACGAGATAATCGATCTTCTTTCCAGCGGGAAGAAGCGACTTTATCTTGTCGAGATATGCCGAGAAAAAAGGCCCCTTGACAGTGTCGATGAGAACGACCTTTTCATCGATCAGAATATATGAGTTGTAGGAAACTCCTCTTGGAAGCGGCCATAGGGCCTCGAAAAGATGAGTCTCAAAGTCATTCACTCCTATCCAGTGGATCCCTTCAGCGATTTTTACAGTTTCACTCACTCAAAAAGCCTCCTTTCAGATTCTTTATATAAACATTGTTTGATCATGTTTTCTCGAAGAACAAATCATGCGCTCTTTCTCAAGAAGCGCTCAAATAACGCTTTCCAGTGAAGTAAAGAAGCAATACTCCACTGAAAGACAGCACGATATTAGTAATAACAAAGTACGCTGTGGAAACCAATTCTATCCCAAGCGAATGTCTTATTAGTTCAGCCACGTACTTTACGGGAAGAAAGATCGATATAGTTCTCAGATAACCGGGCAGGAATGTCAGTGGAAAGTATATTCCTGCAAGAAAGATCATTATCACCATAAGTATACTGGCTGCCGAATCGGCCGTTTCCGGATTCCTGAAGAGAAGTGTAAGGAAAAGGCCAAGAGCCATCATCCCGAGAGTTGATGAAACTATCGATATAAGGAAAAGCGGCCAATCAATCTGAAAGCTTGTCTTGAACAAGAGTCTGCTTACTAACAAGATCAGGATGATTGACACCAGACTGACCAGGAATCTCGTCAGAGTGCTTCCAAGAATGAAAGTCATGGGTTTGAGCGGAGTGATCTTGAATCTATCAAGTACTCCCCTCTTTCTGTACCTTCCAAAGACGCTGATCACTGAAAACATTCCGGCCGAAAGGAGTGAGATTGCTACGACGCCTGACATCATATAATCGACATCGGTTGCGCGAACTCTTCCGGCTGTCTCGGGAATGTTCTCAACAACAATCACCGATTTCACATTGTTGATTTTCTTCTCAACGGCCGCCGAGATACTTGCCCTTGCCATTTCTATTGTACTAAGTTGACCAACATCACCCTCACGGTAGAGATAGGAGATTTTCTCGCCATCGAATGTAACTCCCAGCAAGATATCCCCGCTTCTTATCTCTTCTTCCAGGCTCGTCTCATCATCGAAGTGGCTTAGTCTCCATGCCCCCGTCTCCTCGATAACCGGAGAAATATCGTAACTTCCGGTCTGATACAGCCCTACGGAGGGCTTTTGATAATCACTGGAGCCACCGAAAAAGAAACCGAAGAGCAGGAATATCATTGGGAAGAACAGCGTGAAAAAGACTTCCAGCTTGTTTCTGAACGCTTCCTTTGCAAAGGCGATGAAGACAGCTTTCAACTTGTTTCTACTCATAGCCCATCACCTTCTTGAAATTCACGGCAAAAACGACCAGTGAGAATGTGGTCCAGATTAGAGGTACCGCTATCAGCCAGCCAACCGAAAGCGGCGCGAACTGGTAGCCCATTACCCTTCTACTTAGCTCAACAAGATAGGTGGTTGGTAATGCGTAGACCAACCAACGGATACCCCATGGGAGATCGAATACGGGGAAGTAAAGGCCCCCGAGAAACATCATTATCTGGTACAAGCTCTGCCCAAGAACGCTAACTGTTGAGAGCTTCTTTGAGAAGGAAGCTATCATTAGACCGAAAGATACCGTAACAATCATTGAGAAGAGCAGAGTCAAGATGAACCTGATATCGAAGATTGAACCGCCCACCCTGTACACAAAAGTGGCCATAAGGTACAGAAGTATTAATGAGATCAGCATAGTTATTATCAATTTGAACAAGTGACCCGCGAAGTATTCAAGAGATCTCAAAGGAGTTGTGTAGAGTTTCTTATTCACACCGGACACTCTGTACTGAATTAGACCAAAGGGGCTGTTTAGAAGAGCTACCGAGAGAATCATCATCAAGGCAACCCCCGGAAAGATGTACTCTTTGTAGTCAAAGGGCTGTTCTTCAATTGCGGAGATAACTCTGGTCTCCGTGACAATATCGAGAAAATCTCCCTCGCCCCGCCGTTCGATCTCGAGATTCACTTCGTTTATTACTTCCTCGATAATGCTCGAAGCGATTGTGGACGATTCCTTGCCGCTGATATAGTGAACTTGAAGGGGCACTTCTCCCATCTTGAGTGCCAGCGCGCTTGTCATTTTAGCGTTGGTTCCGGCGGGAATGACGAGCACGATATCCTGTCTTCCCTCTCTAAGATCAACTAGAGCATCATCGATTGACCCATACTCCTTCTTGACAAACGGACCGCTCTCCGAGGAGATCCCTTCAATGACTTCATCGATAATCTTTCCAAATCCCGCAAGATTTTCCTCCCTCACAATCCCGATTCTGAAACTCACTCCCTGAGTATCGTTCCCGTAAAAGGACCCGAAAACCGATGTCAGGATGAAGTAGAGAATCAACGGAAATATGAAACTCCAGAACATTACCTGGAACTCTCTGATTTCGCTCTTGAAAAGCCCTGACGTGAAATTCCACAATCTGCTCATGGAATCACCTCAGTCCCTCAGTTTTCTGCCGGTAAGGGTGATGAAGACATCCTCCAGATTGGGCTTTCGAATCGTAACGTCGTCCAGGAGTAGACCAAACTTCTTGGATCTCTCGAAAAGCCTGCCTAGAATTCTCTCTACATCCCTCGTTGTCACCGAATACTCGCGGTTCTCAACATGTTGAAGACCTTCCATATCCAGAAATTCCTTAGGTACTGGATCCTCTCCCTGAACACCGAAAGTGACGATATTCTCAGCATCGATAGAGTCAATGAGCTCATCCAAAGTCCCTCTAGCGATTATCTTCCCGTAATCCATTATGATTATTCTGTCGGCCAATCTCTCTGCCTCTTCCATGTAATGAGTCGTAAGGATTATCGTCTTTTCCTTCTTCTTCAGAGCCAATATCGTCTCCCACAACATTCTCCTTGCCTGAGGATCCAGTCCGGTAGTCGGTTCATCCAGAAATACTACTCTCGGATCATTTACAAGAGCCACTGCAACCGCCAATCTCTGGAGCTGACCTCCCGAAAGATTCTTGGTGTAGGTTTTCTCTTTATCTTCCAGTGAGACCTCTTCGATCAGGTCTTTTGATGGAATACTCTTCCGGTAAAGACCTCTGAAAAGGTCAAGAGTCTCCTTCACAGAGAGATATTCGAAAAAACTAGACGACTGGAGCTGAACTCCGATCTCCTCCTTCACTCTTTCACTGGAAGGAGGGAGTTTCTCCTCGAAATACTCTATCTTACCTGCGTCGGGTTTTCTCAATCCTTCGAGCATCTCCACAGTTGTGGTCTTGCCGGCACCGTTGGGACCCAAAATGGCTAGCACTTCTCCCTCTCTGAGATCGAATTCAATTCCGTCAACGGCCTTTGTTTCGCCATAATATTTCCGGAGATTCATCACTTCAATTACGGTTTTCGACACTTCTATCACCACCCAACCGATACGTCTGTCATCGCCAATACTTATAGATTCTACCAGCTGTAGCAGGTATTAGCTCTATCTCAATCCTGCTCGTCTATAGCCTTCAACAAAGCCTTCGCGGCTCGCATAGGCCCGTCCATCTCGAATCCCGGTATTCCTAACCTCGTCCTGACCTCGCCAACGGTTACCCCCGCTTCTATCATGGCTTTTAGATAACGATCGGCTATTACCTCATGTTTATCTCGCCTTTGAATTGCTCCAAAAGGATTCGCGAAGTAACTGTAGGTCAGACCCTTTTCGGATGTAGTCCCTTTGGCTATCCTGGCGCCCATCGAAAAGACCTTCGCCGCTTCGGCAGGGTCACTGAAAATGCGAAGGTCGTCCTCGGTGTTCTCGTCGAAGTTGTTCGCATAGAGGAAATAATCAATCTTTGTCGGCTTAATTATCTCCGTATAGTTGGAATAGGGGACAATCACCCTGGCGTTTATCTCGTTAGGGTTCATGAATATGCTTCGATCCATCGTTGAATAGGCGTACCCCGGCTGAAGATCATCCAGACGCACAAAGGCTCCTGTCTCAGTACCGTAAGCGACCACGGAACCGGATGAAGTTATGTCGAGAGATCCCATGTCATCGATCAAGATGTTTACCTCGGACACTTCCGAAGAAAGCCTGTTCAAAGCGTCGAGGGTTTCGGACTTACCGGCTCCGCTGTCGCCAATCAGCATTACGTTGGCCTTCTCCCCATTCCTAAGTTTTATGTTCGCCAGGGCACCGTGAATCGGCAACCTTCCCTCGTCGATAACAAGAAGATTGTGAATCGTGAGTATCATCTTCTTCATATACCCAAAATAGTCGATCGTGGGATCGTCTCCGACTACGCCCACATAAGTGCCGTCGTCTTCTCTGTAAATAACTCCGTTGAAGTCCCCTGTCTCTTCGAAGAGAGAGTTGTCTAATCCCAAAACGTATATGCCATCTGGCTTCTTGTGCTTGACGATATCGAAGCTTGCGAGCTCGAATAGATTCCCCAGACCGGCGGCCAGAGCCAGGTACTCTTTGTTGACCACCACGAAGACAAGTTTGGAGCCTACGTGAATGGGGAACAAGAACCAGTCTTTTCCCGAAGAAATATCCAGTCTTCTCAGAACGGGCTTGTCGTATACCTTAAACAATCCCTGTCTTTTGTTTGACCTGGTATAGAAGATTACCGGCGGCTCGAAGACTATACTCCAGACGCATGCCATGTCGTACAGAAAGTCGGCTCCGGCTACCCTAACTCTCTCATCTACTTCAGGGCGGTCCACAATGAATCCCACCTGAGCACCCCCCGGCTCCTGTCTCAAAATCTTGAGTCTGACGTCGGAAACATTTATCAGTATCTGCCTGTAAAGGCTGAGTACTAAACCCTTGAGATCGGTGTTAGTTCTTACAAGAACCATCTGCTTGAAAATTCTATCGAAGCGATTCGGGGTGTACTCATCCCTCTTGACAATGAATCTGTGCTTGTTTCTCCACAGAGAAAACAAGCTCTCGACAAACCTTACAAGAAGTTCTTTCTTGTTGCTCATCTTTGGGAAGGAATAATACGGCGAACCGTCAATCTTCTCAATCGGATCGATCGTAAGTGCAAGAAGAAGCTCTATAATCCCCTCGATATCGTACTTTCTGGAAATATCTACCGTATCTGTATTCTTCAAGAACGGCTCGAACAATGAAAGAAGCGAATTCTTCTTTTCTTCCGAGTCCCTTATCAACTCGTCGAGAATCTCTTTGAAGGTGTTGCTGTTAAGTATTTGAGAAGAAGCATTGTATGCTACTTCACCATTAATCAGAATACTCCTCATTGATCATGGCCTCCTCATTTCAATGTAAGTATATTATACTTGCAGGTCCGTTGATTTCCTTTCGTTTCAGTGAAGATCGTACAATTCAAGCGTTTGGCCGGCAAAGTGAACCTTCGGGCGGTTCGTCTTCAAATGAAATTCAACTTCTCTTCGAGTCGACGATATTGCTGTTTGTCCGCTCTCCAATTGGAGCAATGAGTTTTCATTCCAATATTTGTTATAGCAGGGTAAATATAAGAAGCAACTTACAAAGAACAGTGCTAGAATTCAAGTGATGCGGACATGAGCCGCGAGGAAAAGAGGTGTCCAGTATGGCGGACAAGAAGAAAGAAGTTAAGAAAGAAGCAAGAAAAGAAACCAAGAAAGAAAAACCAAAGAAGTAATTCCTCCAATACCTACTCCGGGAGGCGGGTGAAGATTGCCCGCCTCCCGTTTTCATTTATACACACCTCACTTTGCTCCGGGAAATAAGATATTCGATGTAGAATCCTGATGTGAGCGACTTCTTCTAAGTCAAGAAGGGAGGGTGAAGCGATGAGAAAAAGAATAGGTTTGCTGGTTCTGTTTCTTGCAGTAATAATAGCATTTGGACAGAAAGACATTCTTTCAACCCTGCACGATGTTGAACAGTTGAGTACCCTTACCGAAATGGTTCAAGTTGCGGGACTTGACGATCTTCTTTCCGGTCCGGGACCCTTCACATTATTTGCACCTAACGACAGTGCCTTTCTGCAGCTGCCGAATAAGACTGCGGAAGACCTTTCAAACAACCTGTCTTTTATGCGGAGAGTTCTTCTCTTCCACATAGTTCGAGGAAGCCTATGCTCTCAAGTGATCGTCCAGAATCCAGAGCTTGAGACGCTTCTCGGTCAGTCACTTGCGATCGATTCAAGAGGCGGAATTAGAGTTGACGGTTCAACGATGGTGGTCAGGGACATCCAGGCATCGAACGGCACTATTCATGTAGTAGATTCGGTTATATTCCCCCGTGAAGAACCCGACATCGCTCAGGTAATGAGGAATACCGGAATACTGGACGTGGCAATATCTGCTTTTGAAGAGACGGCCGTTGTGGATGCTTTGAAAGGTGAGGGCCCGATGACCGTCTTCGTGCCGAGCGATGTTGCCTTTGCCAGAATACCGCGTGAAACAATGGAAGCTCTACTAAGTGACATGGAATGGCTAAGAGAGGTGCTTCTTTATCACATATCGGAAGGTCTCTTCGCAACTGGTGATTTGATCTTTGAAAACGAATTGAGATCGTTGCAAGGAGAGATAATTGAGGTGAAAGTAGCTGAGTCAGGACTCTGCGTGCAAAACACTCTAATAAGCGTGCCCGACATAGAGGCCAGAAACGGAATCATTCACGTTATCGATCATGTGATGTTCCCCCGGAATTCGCGAAGAAACCTGCCATCAATCAAGGAGACTCTAGAAGAAAAGGGATTCGATCTCATGCGGTCGCTTCTCGAAACACTGGATCTAGATATCCAATCAAATGAGAAGCATCGTATCACCGTCTTTGCTGTACCAAATGAGGCACTCCTCAATCTCGAAGAGTATCCTAAGTTGATTTCCAGCGACCGAGAATCCCTGGAGAAACTGCTCGCCTTTCACGTCATTCCAAACGAATACCTCCATTCTGAACTGAGGATCGCTCAGACAATATTTGCAGCTAATGGAAAGCCCTTGAACATAAGGATAAGTGATCAGTCAACCGTAAACGGAATCCCGATAATCGAAAGAGATATTCTGTGCAGAGACGGAGTAATCCATGTAATCGAATCTCCTTTAATGCTGGAACGGTAGTCTATTTAGCAGCTCTCTTTCGGATAATCATCTTTCCGAGGGATACCAATCCCCTCGATGAGGCCACGCTTCCAAAGGCAAGCGTTCCAAGTTTTCCGCCGGCTCCTCCGAAGTGATTCGCGCTATATATGAACATTATCCCCATAATCAGTCCACTGAAGAGGACTGCCGTTTCGCTTCTTAACTTCTCTCTGGAGGACATGCCAACAAAGGAGGCAGCCATCACAACGGCCGCCAGTACTGCCGCGTTTTCGGCACCAAATGCGGGAAGGAGTAGCCCTCCAAGCAGACCGACCAAACTGGAGGCAAATACAGGGCCGTTTCTCAGCCTAATGCTTAGTAAATAGGTTAGGACGGCCGCGCCAAGACTGAAGAGCATTATGCTGACTCCAAAGTGACGAAATTCCACGAGCTCATCGAGCAACCTGCATCTGGAACTGATTGAAACAAGTATCCAGCTACTAAAGGCTATCGCTCCGAGCTTCCCGCCATATCCCTTGAACACATCCCTTGTCAAAAAGAATATTGTACCCGCGATCACTCCTGCAATGACAGTGTGTCCGAAATCATGAAGTACATCGGGAGAGACCATCCCGACAAAGGCTCCGCAATAGACCTCCACAGCATATTCCTTCACAGTGGCAGCACCGACGAGACCGACAAGCGAAGCTGCAATAATAGCCCCTAGGCCGAGGTAAATGTTGGCGAAATATGCCGAAAGTGTGCCTGCAACAACCGCTATCAACACCATCGGGTATCCCTTCAGTTCCTTCGGGACCGGTTGTTTTGCCGGTAACTCCCGGAAAGCTTCCCAGACGAAACCTACGACGATTATGGAAAGAAAGGGGACCATGAAGCTCTCCGATTCAAGCGACGAAACTGCCGTTTGAACAAAGAGAAGAAGAGTCATGAAGACCAGTATCGTGAATCCCAACCATCTCATCTTCAGCCTCCAAAGCATCTGTAAGAGAGTATTAGCCCGTATTGGTTCCCGAGCGTAATTCTTACATCAAGATTCTAGTTCGTACACTTAACACACATGGGTCGATTCAGTTATCACTTGCCGTACAAAGTCAATTGTGAAAAATCAGGCAAATGCTGAAGCAGTTTCCCTCTTTTCGAGTCATTTATCTTCTCGTCAATGATAGGTTGATATTTCTGTAAAGACCATTTTAAGTGCGATTAGGTAGTATAATGATTATATCGTACCATCATTTTTGAGCCCCCAGATTACTGATTAAGTCTCAATGACCTCGAGGTGTTTTTTCTGCCTGGCTCCTTGATACAAGGATTATTCATTATCAGATAATCTTCCAGGGCGGAAAGGGTTGGTATCCTTGAAAAGACATTTCAAATTCCTGATTTTCGTTGCTATTGTTGCAGTGGTTGTGGTTTTATCAGCCTTTTCATTTACCGCCATGTGGGAAGATCCACCGATTATTCCCGGCTCCGGCGTGACGGAAATCAGAATGTTGAGCGAATGGCTGCCCTCTATTGAAGGCACGATGCTGGACACTGAGGTTTATGTGATCAACGGCTCCGAAGAGGGGGGAAAGTTTCTCCTTCTCGGCGGGACGCATCCCAACGAACCAGGCGGTACTCTTGCAGCAGTTGTCTTTATCGAGAACGTGTCTGCAGTTTCGGGAACTATTTATGTGATACCTAGATCCAATCACAGCGCCTTTACCCACAATGATGCGATGGAAGGTTCTCCTCAATTCTTTTCAATACAATTGCCTGACGGCTCGCAGAGAGTCTTCAGATTCGGTTCACGGAGAACTAATCCCATTTCTCAGTGGCCCGATCCAACAATATATCTTCACCCGACGGGAGCCACTCTTGGAGGCGGAGAAGTTTCTAACCTGAACAGGACCTTCCCCGGACGAGAAGACGGTTATTCTACCGAAAAGGTAGCTGCCGCTATTATGAATCTTGTGCTTGAAGAGGAGATAGATCTGGTCTGCGATCTGCACGAGTCTTCACCGGAATATCCAGTAAACAATGCAATCGTCTTTCACCAGGATTCCGCAGAATTGGCAATTATGACTCAGATGATGCTCGAGATGGAAGGTGTCGACATCAGACTTGAAGAGTCTCCAGTCAATCTCAGAGGGCTTACTCACAGAGAGATCGGAGATAATTCAGACGCTCAAGTTGTTCTCCTCGAAGTATCTAACCCTTCCCAGGGAAGACTGCGGGGAAAGACAACGGAAGATCTCGTTACAAAGGGAATCGACAAGTTCTATTTGCAGGCTTCCAAAGACGGGAAATTGTTCGCTCCATATAACGAAACCGGATATCCTCTTGATCTCAGAGTCGCGAGACATGTGGCAACAATCAGAGTTCTGATCGATTCCTGGAACATGATGTTTCCCGAGAGGATGATCCTTCTTTCGGACATTCCGCCCTACGAGGGGCTGGTTGATGGTCTGGGGACTTATCTCAATCCAGTTTCATGAGAAACACACATTTCTAGATTGGAGGGGAAAGAATGAAAAAAGTAGTATTACTTGTTACACTTATCGCCTTTGCATTTACGGCCTCGTTTGCTACCGTAACTGCTCCGACAGTTGCCTCGAGCAACGGAATGGTGGCTGCAGTCAACAATTACGCAGCTGAAGTCGGCGCAAGGATTCTCGAGATGGGAGGAAATGCTGTTGACGCTGCGATTGCAGTGAGTTTTGCTCTTGGCGTTGTCGAACCCTACGCGTCCGGTTTAGGCGGAGAAGGCTATGCCGTAATCACAATGGCCGATGGAAGCAAATTCGCTATCGACTTCAGGAGCGCCGCTCCGATGGCTGCCTCTTACGATGCTCTTTCAGAGCTCGGACTGACCTTAAGCAAAGCAAATTACACTCCAAGGGGGGCCTGTGTTCCAGGAGTTCTTGCCGGAATAAAGAAAGCCTGGCTGCTCGGAGCAACAATGCCTCTTAAAGATCTTATCCAGCCGGCAATCGATCTTGCAAGAGATGGATTCATAGTTGACGAGACGTTCGCCCAGACAACTTCCGACAAATACGAGCTGGTACTCAAGAACGGCTTCGATTTCTTGAACGAAGGTTTTGTCTGGGAAGTCGGGTCAGTATTCACAAATCCTCAGCTGGCAGAGACTCTTGAAAGGATAAAAGAGGAAGGCATCGATACATTCTACACGGGAAGCCTAGCAGATGAGATCGAAGAGTTCATGATTGAGAATAACGGTTTCATGAGGAAATCAGATCTCGAGATGTACAGTGCGATCGTAAGGGAACCACTTCACGGGACTTACAGAGGTTACGACTTATACGTTCCACATCCGCCGGTTTCCGGCCCTCAGTTTATCGCCGTTCTCAATACTCTTGAGAACTACAATCTTCCTGCAATGAGCTGGGACGATCCTCTGGCAGTTCACATTATTCAACAGGCACTTGTTCTTGGAGACGTCGACAGGAGAGCCTACATAAGCGATCCCGAGTTCTACGACCTCCCTTACGAAGCCTTCATGAACAAAGAATATGCGAAAACAAGATTCATGGTGATCGATCTGTCACAGGCCTTCGATCCCGCTTCTTACTACGACTATCAGGGAAACGCTTACCCCTTCGCCGACGGATCGTCGTACGAAGAGGTTCTTCTCGAAGCTCTCGAGTCGGTAGCCGCTAATGAAAGCGGAGTAGAAGAATCGCCATCGACAACCCATTTCTCTATTGTTGACAAAGACGGAAACGCCGTAGCCTGGACCCAGACGATCTCGAGCTTCTTCGGTACAAGCGTTTATTTCAAGGGTTTCTTCTTCAACAACGAAATGGCCAACTTCGCTTCCTCATACAGAGAAGGAGACGTCATCAACCTTACCGGCGGAATGAGACCGCGAACGACTATCTGCCCGACAATAATTCAGAAAGATGGAAAGGTTCGCTGGGTAATCGGTACACCTGGAGGCGGAAGAATAATCTCCACCATGGTTCAGCTGGCGGTTGACCTGATTGACTTCAACATGCCTGTGGACCAGGCAATAAGAACTCCCAAGTTCGTAGGATACACAACTTACAAGGATCTTAGAATTGAAGAAGGCTATCCGCAGACCACTCTTGACTTCCTCGAAAAGGTTCTTGGCCACGATCTAAATGTGTACTCCTACCCCGATCTCTTCTTTGGCGGCCCGAATCTTGTTTCTGTTGAAGAAAACGGTTTGATGATTGGAGCCGGCTCCATAAGAAGATTAGGATCTGCTTCTGCACCAGAATTTTAAGAAATAGAAAGGATGATGTGATTTGAAAAGGTTACTTATTGTATTTCTGATTATCGGCGTCGTGTCTGTAGGATTTGCTGCAGATGGGACCGAGCAAGGATTCATTCTTGAAGAACCCGTTGCAGTTACTTCGGCCGGGCAGTCTCCCGGTGCGCTACAGTTCACAGTAGTTGCAAAGATGATCAAGCTGCAATACACTTTTGAAAAGCTTCTTAGCGTTGAGACCGTAGAAATCTCTCAGTTCAAGACCCTTGTGCTGGTCGTTGGAGCCAGTGGAAAGGGCCTTGGGGCTGCCAACATAGATATCGAGGCAGAGATCCTGAGAGTGAAGTCACTCGCCGAAGCGGCAGAAGAAAGTGGTGTAAAGGTAGTTATCTGCAATCTTGAAGGCGAATCTAGAAGGGGGCCGTCTTCCGACAGAATAGTCACCGAACTCGCACCTTTTGCAGACGCATACTTTGTAAAATCAGACGCTGATCAAGACGGTTTCTTCACTACGTTCAGCGAAGAGGCCGGAGTACCCCTGGCAACTTTCGAAAAGACAGTTGACCTGAAAGACGTACTGGCCAAATACTTCGGCAAATAGCAATATGAATAGAAGGGGCGCACTCCTGCGCCCCTTATTTCTTTGGAGGAAAACTAATGAGAATAAAAGCAATTCTACTTGTGGTTCTATTTCTGACTTCCGCACTCTTCGGAACTTTTTTCAGACCGGATGTGCGTCCCGGATACGGTGTTACCGACATCGGCTGGTTGTCTGACTATTTCTCTCCACTGCGAAACACGAATATGGATACTCCCGTGTATTTCATGGACAGCGGCGTCGAAGGACCGACCTTTCTTCTAATGGGAGGAACCCATGCGAGAGAGATCTCGGGCACAACGGCAGCGATAGTCTTCATAGAGAATGTTATAGTTACGAAAGGCAGGGTAATCGTAGTTCCCTTTTCAAATATCAGCGCGGCTTCAATAGCTGACGAGACGGGAAAGTCACCTCATCTGATACCGATTGAAAGCAGATCCGGCTCAAGGTTCCTAGTGTACGGCGACAGAAGAACCGATCCGCTTGATCAGGGCATTCCTGATCCTGAGATCTTCAAACATACTCAATCTGATTTCACTCTCGATGATGGGGCGGAATCCAGGAATTTGAACAGGCAGTATCCGGGAGTTGCAGACGGAAATCCTACTCAGCAGCTTGCCTACGCAATAATCCAGCTCGTAAAAACCGAGAACGTAGATTTCAATCTTGACATGCATGAGAGCGGAACGCCTGACAGCTACATCGACAGCAAGGGAAATCAACGATCAGGTAGCAGCCTGGCTTACACACTGGTCTGTCATCCTGATGCTCTGGAAATCGGGGCGGTTGCAATAATGGAGATTGAGGCATACTACGGAGTCTCAATGAAGTTGGAAGAATCAAACAAGGCCTTCAGAGGTCTCAGCCATCTTGAGATACGAGATGCCACAGGCTCGCTTTCATTCCTTTCGGAGACACCAAATCCAGGACAGGATTCATGGAGAGATAGATTTGATGTTATCAACGATCCCGATTATCCGTTGAGCCATAGGGCAGGTTTACAGCTTCAGATAATAAGATCTCTGTTCGGTGCTTACGAAATGATGATTGGTGAAACGGTAGAGGTCGAAAATCTTCCTTCTTATGAGGAAGTCATGCAGAATGGGATATTCTCTTACTTGAACTGAATTTCCGGGGGTGAATGTCATCTATACGCCTGAAGTCTGGTATTTTTTAGTAATGCTGATAACGTTCGTGGGTCTGGCAATTATTAAGATCCCAATTTCCGTTTCATTGATGTTCTCCGCACTTGCTGGCTCAATAGTCTTCGGGGAGTTCTTCCCTCTAAGGCATCTCGTGGAAGGTGGATTTGGCTACATTGACACCATACTTGTGATTGGCTCTGCGATGATTTTCATGGAATCGATCAAAGTGTCTGGCCTTCTTGATACAATTGCAGGCAACATGACGATCGCCCTTCACAAGAAACCAACCTTTCTTCTCGTATTGCTCACTTTCTTCATAATGATTGCGGGCATGATAACCGGGTCGTCAACGGCTACAGTCCTTACTACCGGTGCAATTGCCTTCCCGGTGCTGAAGAATCTCGGATTGAGCAAGCGAAGAGCTGGTTCTATAATCGCAATGAGCGGAATCTACGGCATGATAGCACCTCCGATCAACTTGCCCGCAATGATCATCGGTCAGGGCGTCGACATGCCTTACATTGGATTCACTACCCCTCTTCTTCTTATGACTTTTCCCCTGGCAATTGTCACCTCGCTCATAATCGGAGCTCGCGAGGTAAAACCGGTCGATCTCGAGGAATTCAGGAAAACCAGAGAGAGGGAACCGATCAAGGGCTTTGCAGTGTACTTGCCTCTGATTCTCATGGTAATACTTATGGTTCTGGAAAACGTGAGCTGGGGCTTCTCCCTCGGTCTGCCCCTGATTTTCATGCTCTCCGCGATAGTCGCAACAATAACGGGGGCAAAAGGCAATCTATTGAGGATCTCAATATCGGCCATACAGAACTCTCTTGGAATTCTATCAATACTCATCGGCGTGGGAATGTTTATTCAGATCATGACACTGAACGGCGTCCGGGGTCTTATTGTGGGCTTCCTCAACGGCCTTCCGCAAGGAGCTCTACTGGCCGGAATCGCTCTGGGTATTCCGGCCTTTGGCGCTGTCTCATCTTATGGCTCAGCTTCGGTGCTTGGAGTTCCCTTCTTGCTTGCCTTTCTTGGCAACAACGATATCGTCGTCTGTTCGGCTCTTTCTCTGCTCGCCGGCCTTGGAGATATGGTGCCGCCAACGGCCCTTGCGGGCATATTCGCCGCTCATGTTGTCGGAGAGAAGAACTATTTCAAGATCTGGCTAAGCTCGATGCCCGCCTTTTTCATTACGATGATATTCGCTACCATTACCATAATCCACTCGAACGCGGTGGGAAGATTCGCAAACAGCTGGTACTTCTATCCAGTTTTCATAGTTGGTCTTGTAATCGTTGCGGTCGCGCTTCTTTTGGTAGATAAGGGAAAGGAGATGCCGGTGTCGTGACATTCCTATATATTGCGATTGCAGTTTATCTTGCTTCCGTTCTAATTTATTCGGCTTATAAAACTGCGAAGAAATGGGAGTGGGTCATGAGCGCTATGATACTCATCCCGCTAATCTTAAGGATCTTTCTTATTAAGTAGAACTACCGCACCCGGAGAGTTTTTCCAGAGTATAATTTCTCTAGGTAAACTCTTCGGGAGGGGTAGTAGTTGCAGATTAAACGAGACAGTCAATTCTACAGATTCGCTGCGTACGGTTTTCTGAAGAACCTTCGTTTCTTTGATCCATTCTTGATACTATTCTTCAGGGAGATGGGCCTTTCCTTTCTTCAGATAGGAACTCTTATATCCGTAAGAGAAGTAGCCACAAATTTCCTTGAGCTCCCAACTGGAATAATCGCCGACTTGTACGGCAGAAGGTTATCCATGGTGCTGTCAATGGTGTCCTATCTTTCATCTTTTATGATCTTTTACTTTTTTCCCAGTTTCTATGTCTATATGATAGCCATGATAGCTTTCGCGTTCGGAGAGGCTTTCCGTACAGGAACTCACAAAGCGATGATACTGGAATATTTGAGAATCAATGAGATGACCGACATGAAGGTTCATTACTACGGAGCGACTCGAGCGGCATCACAGTTTGGATCGGCAATCAATGCTTTAATAGCCGCCTTTCTGGTATTCTACTCTGGCAGCTACAAGATAGTATTCCTTGCTTCTGTCCTGCCTTATGCCGCCAATCTCGTCAACCTGATGCTCTATCCCAAGGAACTTGACGGCGAGTTGAGATCCGGAGAAAAAAGAGAAACGATCAAAGCCTTTCTGGGGATTTTCAGGAATGGAGACGCTCTCAAAGGAGTGCTAAATTCCTCTCTTTACGATGCGTTTTTCAAAGTTGTTAAGGAATATCTTCAACCGATCCTCAAAGCCCTGGCTCTCGGACTACCAATAATGATAGCCTTCAGCGCAGAACAGAGGACGTCCGTAATCGTAGGCATAGTATACTTCGTGATCTACATTGCCACAAGCTATGCCTCCAAAAACGCTGGAAGACTAAGCGGCAAGTTTGGAAATGAAGCGAGAGCCCTAAATTACACGTATATTTTCGGTGCAGTTCTAATCATATTTAGCGGTCTGCTTCAGATCTTCGCGTTGCAGGTCTTGGCTGTTGTCATCTTCTTCTTTTTGTTCATCCTTGAGAACTTTAGACGCCCCATCAACATAAGCTATATCAGCGATAACATTGATCACAAAACGATGGCTTCCGGTCTCTCGGTAGAATCACAGTTGAAGACTCTGCTGATGGCGATATTCGCTCCCTTGATTGGCTTCATGGCCGACAAACTGGGAGTAGGTTCGGCAATTACGATAGCCGGGGCAGCTATGCTGGGCCTCTTCGCCTTCGTTAAACTTAACCCTCCTAAAACAGTCAAAGGGAGTGAAAGGGAAGGTGCCTAGTGAACAATAAAAGTCGAACGGAGGTGATATCTTTTGAGAAGCGCATGCTTAGTGATCATTATGTTTCTTCTTTCCACGACAGCACTAGCTGTTGATTCAGACATTGAGAGTGCTTCAGGAAACATCGAAAGGATAACTGTTAGCCAGGTTATCTATAGCGAAGAGGCCGGCGTCGCGAAACCACAGAAAAGGGAGACAAAGAGAATAGAGGTATTCTCTGAGCAAGGATTGCCGGTTATTACCGCACTTCACACGAACGGAAAGGAATACAGCAGAGTCGAATATACCTACGATACCGCTGGCCTGGTTCTGGAGAGTCGATATTACAGGAACGCAAGTGCAAACTTCACTTCCAAAACACAGTTCAGCTATGATTCTTCCGGTAGAGTCATAGAAGAGAAGACATATGACTACTGGCCCCCGCTTCTTGGACCACACAGACTGGTTGAAAGAGTCGAGATCACTTATGAACTGGAAGGTCGGGAGATTCTCAGAGTCAGAACAAATCAACTCGGTGCGGTTCTCTCAAAGACCAAACTCATTCTTGACGAAGACGGTAGAGTTCTGGAAGAATCGGTTTTTGATGGAAGCAACAAGCTCACTTCCAGGGTAATTTATGAATATGACGACTTTCGTCTTTCGAAGATCGGTTCAATGAACAACTTGCTTTCTCTGAACGAAGAAACGATAATCAGTGATGTGGATTTCATTTTCGATAGAAAAATCAATACTCTGTCAGGCGAATCAGTCGTTCAGAGTCTGAGAAGAGTGTCGGACGGGTACTTTGAAATTGTCGAAAAGCATGAAGTGGGCGGGGAAGCTGAAGGGAACGTTCAGGTTTCACTCCCTGTGGAGCCCTTCTATGTTTCTCGAGAATACTCGGGCTCTCTGAAGACGGCCATTTGGAGGAATGCTGAGGGAGATGTCGTTCTTCTCGAGGCCTTCTGCGGAGACGAAACATTGGTAATTGCCGAATACAGTTATGATTCAACCGGCTTGCTTACCTCCAGGGAATACATTTCGGGAGAACTCCACCTAAGGATCGACTACACTTTCGATTCTCGAGGAAACTGGATTGAAGAACGGCTGTATAAGGAGGAAAGCGATAAGTTCAGGCTCTTGTCAGCAATTGAGAGGATAATCGAATACTATTGAAGTGAGCTGGCCGTCATAGATGATAGATCCGGAATTCCTCACAACGACTTTCGTCGTTACTGGCGTCGAGAGCTGCATAAACAGGTAGATCGAATAAGAAGCTAATGTGTCCCAAGAAATCTCAGTTTGATCTTCTTCAAGATTGAACGGAGTATCTCTTTGCGAAAACACTTCCGGAATCCAGTCGCTCTTTGCCTGCACTGCTTTGTGGGTGATAGAATCTTACCAGTGGGAGGAGATCTATGAGAATCACGCTTTTCATCGGGCCTTCGGCCTCCGGAAAAACAGAAAGAATGCTTCAAGAGCTAGAGGCAGTACACAGGAAAGACCCGTTTTCCTATTTTTTTGTTGGTCCTTCCGGCGATCATGTCAGATATTTCAGAGAAAGCTTCATCTCAAGAGTTGGAACGATTCCCGCTTCCAGATTTCTTGCGATGGATCAGTTTGCCGTCGAGCTTTTCAGCACACTTAATCCGGCATCGTTCCATGTGGGAAACCATCTGATAAGGATGGAGATTGGGGATATTCTCGATCAAATTGGAAGAGGGGAACTCGCTGATTCGCCGGTATTCGTCGACTATCTGCTTGAAATGGTGCACGATGTAAAGGAAAACGGTGGTTTTGGAGAGATATTCTCTGAAGACGATGAGGTGTCGGCGATTCTCAAGTCAATCTATGTCGAGCTCCAAAACAGATTGTCAAAGAAGGGCATTTTTGACACTTTCGATGCTTACACTCAAATCGATGACTGCGAAAGGGATCTCAGATCCGGGGAGTTTGGCAACTACTTATTCCTTGATGGGTTCCACGACTTCAGTCACGCTCTTAAGCATTTCTTCAAGGCCGTAATTCCAGCTTATGACGAGGTTTTCATCACCGTTCCCCAAGAGCCCGGAAAGGAGTTCCTGTTTTCGAATATCGATTCGATTCTGGAAACGGTAGATGAAATAGGCGAGAATCTACCCGAACTGGAGATCAGAAGGATTTTTTTCGAGAAGACGCCACCTTCCGGCGGATTCGAGAGTTTCAAGGACTCTCTATTCTCATCCTCAAGCGCGAAGCAAGCCTGCGAGTCGGTCGATGTAGTTGTTTACCCCGATATCTTTGCGGAGATTGAGGGCATATCAAGGTTTGTGAAGTCCTTGCTCATATCTGGGTACGAACCGGGCGACATTTCAGTTGTAGCTTCGGACTTCTTCGCTTACAGAAAACTGCTTTCGGGAAAGCTCCGGGAATATGGAGTTCCCAGCAGAATTGAAGGTGATGAGCAGCTCTACTCCTCGCTCTCGGTCAGAAGGTTGATTCTTCCTCTAGAGACTGCCGTTCTGGGTTTCCCGCCTGAGAAGATCATCGCAATGGGCGACTGCGGTTATGGAGGAGAAATCGATTCGAGATTTCTTGAGTCCGTGTCTTCAATGTCTAGAATAATATACGAGAGGGCAGGTCTCAGGCTCTCGCTCCAAAAGAGAAGACTCTCCTGGCAGGAACACCTTGGAAGGCTTGTTCATCACATTGAAGCGAGGCGCGAGGCCATAATCTCACTGGCCGAGGATGAGCTTGAACTGAGAGCTGCGGAAGAGCTCGCAGGGATCGTTGAACGTATTAGGGGTGATCTCCTGCCCGCCATTGAGAAGATTTTCGCCGTTCTTGAACCTTTCAGAAGCTTGAGAAAGAGGGCTGTGGAAAGTTATCGTGAAATGCTGATAGCCTGGGAGAGGGAACTCTCACTGACAGATACCTTCAATGAGTATCAGGATGATTTGCAGGAGCAAGAATTCGCGGCAGTCAGAAGACTCTTTGATCATTCTCTCACCGATCTCGAGAAACTCCTCAAGTTCATGGGCAAGGAGCTGATCTCTCCGCAGGAGTACTACCGGTATCTGATGCTTGTGCTCAGGCATGACAAATTCCCTCTTTCGAGGAGCAAAGCAAACAGAGTCGAAGTGCAATCGCTGATAAATTCGCGCTTTGCGAAGAAGAAGATCAAGCTGTTTGCCGGCTTCGTGGACGGCGCATACCCTCATGTCAGTTTGAATCCATTGTACAGTTTCACCCAGTTTGGAGAGATCAAGCCCAGGGACCTTCTTCTGGATGAGGAGATGCACCAGAGACTGAATCTACACATATCAGTAAGTTCTGCACTTGAGTCTGTAAGGTTTACTCTGCCCGAATCAACGGTTGACGGCGAACCAATTCTTCCATCTCCTTACCTGAAGAGTGTTTTGGAGAGTTCGGGGCGTGAAATCGTTCGGGAAGGGAGAATGGCCGGCAAAAGATTCGGATATATTCCGGAACTGGGATCATCGATGAGTGAATCAGAGCTGAAGATTGCGGCAGCAAGACTGTTCAGAAGCGAAGCATGGAACGAGCTTAAGGAATTTGGGCCACTGAAACCGCTCGATTCAATCCTTTCCCATTTTGGAAGAGAGTTAAGCTGGTCTATCGAAAAGACAGGAGACCTCGGCAGGATCGTCGGCAAGGTTTTCTCATTCTCGCGTCTGAAGTCTTACGACGATTGCCCATTTTCATTCTTTCTTTCCTACATTGTAGGTCTCGATGTCTCTTTGGAAAGGATTTTTGAGCTGACAGCCCTCGATGAGGGAAACATTTTCCATTCCGTTCTTAGAGATTTCTTTTCCGGAAAGACCAAGGACTGGCAGAGTTCTCTATCCGAGAATATCTCCAGACACCTGATGCACGACAGCAAGGTAGTCTTTCGGTTTGAATTCGAAAGGCTTAAAGAGATTCTCAGAGACTACATTACGGAAAGAGAATCCAAAAAACCGAACTTCATGCAGGGAGATTTCGTTCCTTTCGCTTTCGAGAAAGCCTTCGGAATTGGAGATACGAAACCCGTAGAACTGCAGTCTGACTTCTTCTTGAGAGGCAAAATCGATCGACTTGATCTCGATGAATCGAGCCGCGCAATGTATCTCATAGATTACAAAAGAGGCGACAGCGGTGACGAGAAGCAGCTTCTCCTGTATTCAATCGTTGCGGACAGGCTCTTTCAAGAGAAAGGATACTATGTTGCAGGCGGGGTTTTCAAGACACTGATCGGAAGGGTAGTCAACAAATCTGCCTTCAGAACGATTTCTTCAGACGAAGAGAAGTCCTGGGAGTTTGCGAACAAGAGAAAAGCAGAAAGAATCGTTAGAGAGTCTCAGCTTTTTGAATGGCTCCGGAAGATAACCGAAGGAATCTATTCGGGCAGATTTCCGCCCTCGTTCATCCGTTCTTCGAACCAGTGCTACAACTGCAAATTCGCAGCTGTCAAGAGAGCGATCACCTGGAGGGAAGGTGAGTCAGAGAGTGAATAGCGACATGTTTGTCACCGCTTCTGCCGGTACAGGAAAGACATATACACTGGTTAAGGAGTATGTCGGGGTATTTGAAAGAGCATTCAGGCTTGGCGAGCAGCTCGATGTCCACAACGTGGTTGCAATTACCTTCACCAATAAGGCTGCAAGAGAAATGAAGGACCGTGTAATAAGCGAATTTGATCTCAGGATCTCTCACGCTGAGCCGGGCAAATGGAAGTTCTTGAGAAGCAAGCTCTCATACGCCTGGATCTCCACCATTCATTCTTTCTGCGAAAGGATACTGAGGGAGTGCGCCCTCTTCGCGGGAATCGATCCGGGATTTCAGATTATCAACGGAATGAGGAGATCTTCTCTTGAGGAAAAGGTTGTAAGGACCTACTTCGAAGAAAACCTGGAATCCATTGAGCCGCTCATTCGGCTGATGGGACTCGACAAGGCGTTTAAACTGATGAAAGATGCATTGTCGAGGGAGAGGCACTCATTCTATCTTAACCCCTCTCCCGTTGAGTATTCAGGCAGAGATCTGGGCTCGGATGCCGAAATAATCATCGACGGTTCGAAGTCATTCGCGGAATCTTACAGGGCAATTCTGTCTGATTACGAAATGAGAACTACGGGTTTCGGGCTCCTGGACTTCGATCAACTCCTGACCAGAACGAGAGATCTTCTGCTGAAAATGCCTGATGTGCAACAGAAGTACAGCAATCGGTTTAGATACATCTTTGTTGACGAATTTCAGGATACAGATGAGCTTCAAAACGAAATAATCAGATTACTCAAGGCCGAGGGCAAGAACAATGTCTTCTTCGTAGGAGATGCCAAGCAATCCATATACCGTTTCAGAGGAGCCGATGTATCGGTCTTCAACAAGACAATGGAGACCTTCAAAAGAAGCGGAGCGGGTGTCAAGAATCTCCGAATCAATAGACGCTCACATCCCGACCTTGTCTCATTCCAGAACAGATTTTTCAAGAGAGTGATGCAAGAGAACCCTGAAGGCCAATTCTTCCGTTCAGTTTATGAAGAAGACGTCGAATCGATCCCGTATGAAATTGATACTAACGCCTCAAGAGTGAGAATAATTGGCAGCGAGACCTCGGACGACTCAAAAGGAGTGGCAAAGTCTATAAGGGCGCTTCTCGAAGAGGAAATTGTTTTCAGAAACAAGTCAGGAGAATGCGTAAGGCGTCAAATAACTCCTGGAGACATTGCTATCCTCTTGAGAACGTTTTCCAGAGTCTCGAGTTACGAAGGAGCTCTCGAAGAGATGAATATTCCCTTCTACACCATCGGCAGCAGAAATTTCTACGAAAGGCCGGAGGTAACCGGTCCCCTATCCTGGCTTGATCTCCTCGTCGATCCCTTGAATGACAACAATCTCGCGTCGTTCTTGCTATCACCGGCCTTTGGAGCTACACTGGATGAAATGCTCTCGCTGAGGGCCAGACAGGACATGAGACGTGTTCCGCTGTATTTCGTTCTGCAGGAAAGCAACGATGAAAGATTTGGCCAGGTGAAGGAGTTGCTCGATAGATTCGGGAAGCTCAAGCATATACTCTCCCCGAGCGATATTCTCCAGAGATTTGTTGATGAAACGGAGTATCTGGCAAAGCTCGCGACACTTAAGTCCGGCGAGAGAATGATTGCCAACGTGAAGAAGCTTATTGAGCTAGCTCAGGACCTTGATAGAATGGGTAGTTCGCTTCGCGAGCTTTCCTCAAACATAAGGGCGTTTGTCGACTCGAGCGATGAATCTGAAGCTACTCTCGAGACAGAAGAGTCAGACAGCGTCAAGATACTTACTGTTCACAAGTCGAAGGGACTGGAATTTCCCATTGTTGTAATTGGCGACATGTACTGGAAAAAAAGAAATTCCAGTAAGCGGCTCTTCTTTGATGAGAAGGGATTTCTCATAACGAAGAGTAAGCCTGACAGAGATGAAGAGGGCCGAATTGGACGACTGGCCAGACAAGAAGAGGAAAAGGAACTGGAAGAAGAGAAGCGGACACTTTACGTTGCCTTATCACGGGCACGTGAAATGCTTATCCTTAGCTTAAACGGGAAAGGAGACTCTTCACGCCCGTGGTCAATTTTGCTTTCAGGATCTCTGCTCGAGCCGGAAAGCGGCGAGATAAACAGTTACTTGAAGGAAATAGCCGAACCGTTCTTTCCAGGGGAATTTGCTTCCCTTGAGGACAAATCCTCCAGAACTGAATTCTCATTACCGAAAATCACTTCGGTAATGCCGGTTGCCGATTCCTCTTACATCAAATACCTCTCCCCGACCTTCATAACTTCTGACTACGAGGCCGAGTTCGAAACTGAATCAGATGCCGGAAGTCCGGACCTCGTTAAGCGAACGGCAAATATCGGGTTACTGGCTCACAGCATCCTGGAACCGCTGGGAATGAAAAGCATTCAAGGACTTCCCCTAACTCTGAAATCGATCATCGATGGAGGAAGGCCAATCTCTGTTGACAGGGTTAGCTTCAGCGACGATGATCTGACTGAAGTGAAGAGAGTTCTCTCCGGACTGGTCCACCATCAAATCATCAAGGAAATTGAAGATTCGGAAAGAGTGTTAAGCGAATTCCACTTTCAACATGGGTTTGGGAAGTATGTTTTGATCGGAATTGTTGATAAACTATACTTGAAGGACGGAAAGTGGAGGATCGTAGATTTCAAATACGCGAATTGGAGTTTCGGATTCATCGAGAAGTACCGATTCCAGATGCGGTTCTACCTCTACATTCTCAGAGATCTCTTGTCCCCCGTTGAAGCGACACTGCTCTTTCTCAAAGACGGAAAGGAAGAGAAGATTGTACTTGAAGATCAAGAGAGCTTCGAGGCGGAACTCCTTCAAATGATCTCAAAAGTCGGAGGCGATACGAATGAACCTTAAACCAACACGTCGCTCTTTTATGATCAGGTACTTTATCTACCCTTACTATTTCCTTCTGGGAATCGTTTTCTATCTGAATTTTGATCTGTCGGGCATAGACGGAAACAATCGCCTTTTTCTTATAGGAATCTGGATAGCCTTGACAGTAGTTCCAGGAATTCTACTGGCTTTCTCCCGAAGGAGATTCGGCTGGTTCTTCTGGCCGGCGCTTTTGAATGCTGCCGGCTGGTTGATAAGGTACGTTTTCCCCGAGAAGACCTACAATGATCTCAAGCCGCTGTTCGACAACGGGCCGGTCCTTCTTTTCATTGTTGCAGGGCTGCTCGGTGTCGTCTTCGTGGAGATTTACAGGACATCTTTCAAGTACGATCTCAGCGATGCCGGAGTAGAGATTACCCACGGAATGTTCAGCGCAAACTCTCATATGATTGTTGCCAGACACATTACGAACGTCATGCTAAAGAGAAACTTCTTCGAACTCATAATGGGAGTTGGTCACGTGATTCCTGTAACCTCGTCTGGAATGGGCTCAGGAGACAGAGGGGTGATGGGCGGCTTTACGACCGATGCGGGTACTCAGAACCTTCGTGGGGGAGCCTTTGTGGGAAGCGTCAGCACTGAAAAAGAGTTTGTTGCAAACCCGGCAAACTGCATATACGGCATATCGAAACCGAAAGATGTAATGGAGAAATTAAAGGAAATGGTTTTATAAAGAAAGATTAATGGCGTGCCCGGGGCGATTTGAACGCCCGGCCTCCAGATCCGCAGTCTAGCGCTCTATCCAGCTGAGCTACGGGCACCCATAAACAATATAATGGCGGAGAGAGAGGGATTCGAACCCTCGGAGGGTATAAACCCTCACGTGCTTAGCAGGCACGCGCCTTCGGCCTCTCGGCCATCTCTCCACCCTACAGAGTTCATTCTATCATGGTGAGGTTGCGGTGTCAATACAACTTAAGTTCTGAAAGGCTCTTCAAAAGACACTGGTTAAGCGTTTCACAACTCTCCTATCTCATCTCTTTAGTTTGGATCACTGCAATAAGCGGTTCGGTTTTTCCGCCCGAGGACCATCTGTTTGAAGGGATCGAGCCAGCTTCAGTTCAGAAAAAAGCTGGCAAAAATGTAGTCGAATCTTTCGATGTAAAGGTACAATCATTGCAGGAGTTTCGTCCAATGGGCTTGTTTGCCTGATGAGTCTGTGCATGTCGCTTTTCAACACCGATCGGTTATCAGTAAGGAGGGATGTTTTTGGGACAGAGGTTGAAGTGGATTTCGTAATTCGGGACGAAGTGATTGCTTTTGCTCATTGTTCAATGCAATAATCGCTTTGAGCAAACGATGATGAAGGAGTGTAAACGGATTGACGATAAGAGAAGTTGAACCAAGAGATGTCGCAGGTCTCATGGATATCATTGTCGATATCGGATGGTTCAAGGGCAAGGGTCTTGAAGAGGAAACATACTTGAAGAGAATTGAAAAGATGGTTCAGTGGAGTGTGGAGAGAGACGATCACCTCATTCTCGTTGCTGAAGACGAAGGCGAGTTGACAGGATACGCCAGCGTGCATTTCATTCCTTATCTATTCATGGGCGGAGCCGAAGGTTATGTTGGAGAGTTGTTTGTGAAAACACTCTGGCGGGGAAAGGGTATCGGAGGAAAGCTCCTGAGAAGGGCGGTAAATGAATCCGAGAAGCGAGGCTGCTGCAGGATAAGGCTGATAAACATCAGGTCGAGAGAGTCCTATCGCCGTGGATTCTACTCAAAGCAGGGTTGGCAAGAAAGAACAGACGCTGCCGACTTCATGCTCAGATTGAACGAATCGAATTGAACCGAGCAGACAATGTGCTGCTATGGAGTCGAATCGCTTAGACTTCAAAAACCATGTATATTATTCAGTGTTCTAGAGCTTACGGTCACCTTCCCGCCGCAGCGCGCTCATCTGTGGTCTACCGTGAAAGCCTGCGGCGTACTTTCGCTATCTGGCTTTTTTGAAAGCACTACAAAGTCTCTCGTGTTATAGGATAGTATCGACTTCACGGACGCCCAATTTGCCGATCGGAAAAGGGTCTATAATCTATCTGGAAGGCAAAGAGGTGATTATTCTGGAGTATTTTGAGAAACTGCTGATCAGAATAGGACTTATTTGCATTACAGTCGCGCTTGTTCTATTTCTGCTGCGAAGACTCGGTCTGAACATCGGAAGACTACCGGGAGATATTCACATAAAACGCAGCAATTTCGAATTGTGGTTCCCGATCACTTCCGGATTAATCGTGAGTGTTATAATTACGGGAGCCCTTTGGCTCTGGAGAATTGTCAGAAGATTGTTTTGATCGACGGAGGAAGAATGGATACTGTCTATTTACGGGTGAATTCCGAGAACCCCGATGAAACAAGTCTAAAGAAGGCTGCAGAACTAATCGGGAAAGGCGAACTGGTGGTTTTTCCTACGGAGACCGTATATGGATTGGGCGCGAATACCTTTGATGAAACGGCCATCAAGAAGATTTTTGAGGCAAAAGGCAGGCCCCAGGACAACCCGCTTATAGTACACATTTCCACCATGGAGATGTTGAAAGAAATCGTCTCACAGGATGTTGGCGGTTTTTCGGCTCTGATGGATCTGGTCTGGCCAGGGCCGGTAACGTTGATCTTCGAGAAAAGCAAGGCAATACCTGACTCCGTTACTGCAGGGCTGAAGAGCGTGGCCGTCAGATTTCCTTCCCACCCGGTGGCCCAAGAACTGATACGACTCTCGGGCGTTCCTATCGCAGCACCCAGCGCGAATCTCTCAGGCAGACCAAGCCCTACAATGGAAGAACACGTGATCGAAGACATGGACGGAAGAGTGAGCTGCATTATCCTTTCGGGTCCGACGGTTTTCGGACTGGAATCAACGATTATTGATCTCTCGAGAGGAAGACCTTCCTTATTGAGACCGGGCCCGATCGACCCGGATCAACTGAAGGGAGTTCTTCCAGATCTTCATGTTCCGGAATTTGTTTCGGGCAGAAAAGAGTTTCTTGGTGATCCGGTGTCGCCGGGTTTGAAATACCGGCATTATTCTCCAGACATTCCATTGATACTCGTCGAAGGAGAAACCGGAATGGTTGTCACAAAGGTAGGAATAGTGGCTGGAAGAAAGAAGTCTCTCGTTCTTTGTTCTGAAGAAATGAAGGATTATTATCCCGTTCAGGTCAAGAAGGTCGTTCTCGGTTCGAGAGACAACCTCCTTGAGGTTGCGTCGAATCTCTTCAAAGAACTGAGAAATAAAGAGAACATGAAATACTCTCAGATCATCGCCGAGCCTTTCCCTGAAACAGGTGTGGGACTTGCGATCATGAACAGGTTGAGGAAGGCTGCCTGGAAAATTGAAAGAGCTTAGAATTCCGACTCGGGGAGAGTGGTCAGTTTGAAAAGAAAACTCAAGAATCTTTCGGGAGAGATCTTCGTTGTACTGGGAACAGTTCTCGTAGCACTGGCTTTCTACCTCGTCTTTACCTGGGGCGACAGGGCCGTGACTATGATTGAAATAACCGTGGTCGAGAAAGTTGACAATTCCGAAGCCGGAAAATCTGATTACAGAGTGACGGCAGATACCGGAGAGGAATTCGTGATTCAAAACGCCGAAAGCCAGGGCTTCTATGCTGCTTCAAGGGTCTTCAAGATGCTTGAAGTAGGAGGAACCTATCAGGCACTTGTGACGGGAAGAAGAATACCGATTCTTGGTATGAAGAGAAATATCATCGAGGCGATTCCCTCTCCATGATCTACTCGAAAGAGAATCCTTCTTCCAGTAAGCCGACACAAGCTCTCGTAACCGAACCATCGTAAAGAGTACCTGCTCCGGAAGTGATCTCTTCTATTGCCACCTCTATTCCAAGTGCCGGCCTGTAGGGTCTGTGCGACGATATCGCTTCGACAACATCTGCCACAGCGATTATTCTGGCCGGCAGGAGTATCTCCTCTCGCTTTAGCCCATAAGGGTATCCAGAACCGTTTAGCCTCTCATGGTGTTGAATCACGTAGTCGGCGATCGGAAAATCAAACTCAATTTCCTTTAGAACTTCATAGCCAAGCCGAGAGTGCTCTTTGACCATCTCAAACTCTATATGATTGAGTCTTCTGGGTTTGCTTAGAATCTCGGAAGGAATCCAGAGTTTCCCGATATCGTGGAGAAGGCCACTCATCCTTATGTTCTCGCAAAGTCTATCTTCGAGTCCCATTCTCCTGGAAATTGCGGCTGCCAGAAGCCCCACTTTTCTCTGATGCCCCGCAGTGTAGGGATCTCTGATCTCCACGATTCTAGAAAGCGCATTAATTGTGCTTGAGAAGGTGGCCTCGAGTTTCTTCTTACTCTCCTCGGCCTCTCTTCTCGCGACCCTAAGATCGGTGACGTCTGAGATGAAGCCTTCGACGAACACTTCGCCCCCATTTTCGCCGGCAACTACCTTTCCCCTTTCAAGAACGTACTTCACGTGACCCGACTTGGTCACTATCCTGTACTCTATCTCGTAGGGATCGCCCGCTGCAAAGGACTCCTGGATTAGGTCCCACACCATCTCCCTATCTTCGGCATATATCAGATCCGAGTAAGAAAGTTTCTTGCTTCCAATAATCTCTTCTGGGCGGTAGCCGGTGAGCTCTATGATCCCTCTACTGACAACTTCCATGGTCCACTCTTTATCGTTTTTACAGCGGAAAGCGATGCCGGGAAGATTAGAAACCAATCTGTCAAGCTCTGGTTTGCTCTCTCCCAGTTTCGCGCAAGCATCGACCGAATCGCTGAGGTCATCATAAACGACTGCAATAACGCCTTCGTTCAGTCTGTAAACCGACATGTCTCTCAAGATATCTATTCTCGAATCCGAGCAGGGCTTCAGACTAATGTGACGGGGAACACCCGTACTATTGACTTCCCTTATCGTGTCTGTGATTCCGAAATCAACGGCGCCCGGAATCACCCGTTCGAACTCTTCTCCAACAAGCTCATCTCTTGAAAGGCGTTCTATTCTGAGTGCGGCGGGATTCGCATTGAGAATAGTACAGCTCCCGCCTTTCGATACACCGCAGAGCAGAATGCCGCTTCTTGCCAGAGAAAAGAGATCACGGTAGCTGGCAGCATCAATAGTGGAACAGCAATCAAGACATGACCGGGAATCTTCCTTGAAATCCGGTCTAGAATTCGAATCGCCCATTTTTCATCTCCAAATCGGTAGATGCTCCGATCATATCATTCTTAGAGTGTCTACAAAATCACCGACGGAACTCTATTTGATCAGAGGTTTGATTGTATCGCACTTCTTAAAGAGTCCACAGAGCCTTTGAATCCAGTCATAGCACCTGAGCAGAGCATCGAATCGACTATGGCTTCGGCGCACGCCCAGACAGCTGCCCTGAATATTTCACTCAGCGTGTTCCCTTCGTTCATTAAGCTCTGCTCGGACAAACTGTACTCTCTGGATGTAGTGAAAGCAAGTGAAATGTCTCCACTTCCATGGTACCCTGGAGCTCCAAGTAGCCCAATCGCAAGATTCATGTGGCGCGTTACTCTCTTCAACTGAAGTGGCATCAAAGGTAAGTCTGTTCCCAGGATCATTATGAGCGATCCTTTCTCCCTATCGGGATCTTGTACTTCGTAACGCAATTCCAGAGAAGGAATTCTAAGGTCGGACGATCTTCCGAAATTCGAAAGAACGAAAACCCCCACGGTGTATTTCCTGCCTCCGAACTCGATGATTCTTGAAGACGAACCGATCCCGCCCTTATAACCAAAGCAGACCATCCCGGTTCCCGCGCCACAGCTGCCGAGCTTGAAATCCTTTTTCGCGTCCCCGACCGCATCGGCAACCATCTCTTCTTTTATCGCCAGCGCTCGAATTTCATTTAGAAAGCCATCGTTGCACTCCATGACGACTACGTTGAGCGACGACAATTCAGGATTACTCTCAAGGGCGAGTCTTACAGCACCCTGATGTACGGCTCCAATTGAAAGTGTGTTGGTCAAAAAGATATCGCTCTCGATTGTCCCGAGTTCTTCTATCTGAATGAGGCCCATTGACTTTCCATAACCGTTGAAGACGCTGGAAGCTGCTGGGATGGGTCTTTCATATACGGAAGGAATCCTTATGACGCTTATTCCCGTACGCAGACATCTCGGTGAATCCTCAGTCAAAGTGTAATGCCCGACTCGTATTCCCTCAAGATCGGTGATCTTGTTCAAAGTCCCCGTTTCATACCCGTCTCCCGGGCGAGCGAGCTCTCTAAATCTCATCTCTTCACCTATCTTTCGATAATTGATATTGGATCCTGTTTCGAAATCAAGCATCTTGCCGTGATTACTCCGACCAAGAGAACAATGACGGTCATTACAGAGATTCTGAAGAGTGCCTCGGGAACTACGATCGACGAAACATACAGCCCCTGTAGAAAGACGGATCTAAAAATCTGCCAGCAGACCGTTGCCAGAAGATATCCAATTGCTGCACCTGTAAAAAGAACCAATAAAAGTTCTCCGAAAAAGAGAAGACCAATCTCGTCTCTCCTCTGTCCCAAAATGTTTCTGATTGATATCTCACTCCGTCTTGCCAAGGTCACCCTTGTAACAGTAACCACGCCGATTATTATGACGACGAAGAACTGAAGATAGATGATAATCGAGGAAATCAACTCCATGAACTGTGCCTCGGCCCGGATCTTCGACTCGAAAGTCTTCCTGTCTACTACTTCCACCTGACCGATCTCCGAGGCGAAACGTCTGATTTCTCCTGCAAGATCACGGTCGTCGTATAATACGAGGAGACCGTCAGATTCTATTCTGTCTTCCACTAGAACACCAGCGAGACTTTCGAGACTTGGCAGAACCTCCATCGAAGAGTAATCCAACCCCCTGACAGAACCATTGACAATCAAGTCGAAAAGACCCCTGCTAACATATAGCGTACCGGCCGCCGGCTCTTCGTCGAATATCGAGAGAAGTCTCGAATGCTCAGTAGATACAACTGGAATGAAGAGTTTCGTGGTGCCGAACATAAGCTTCACATCCGAGTCGAGAAGATCGGCAGGAAGGACAGCCGTTGACTTCGATGAAATTTCTTCGGGAAGCCTTAGCTCCTCCAATTCCGAGGTCTGAATATAAGAACATCGATCGAACAACCAGCCGCTGTCTCGAACAGTGTCCGTCAATGAAGACAGAAGCGAACCAAAAACAGTCACTAGCACGGCAAACGCGATGATGTTCACAAAAAGAGATCTGTAGCCGTCGCTTCTCAGAGGAAATTGGAGCCAGGGCAAACCGACATTCCTGAATCTGTTCTTAAGCAGACCGACTCTTTCTTCAGAGCTCTTCAGAAGACCGACGAGATCTCTTCTCAGATGTCTCCCTATCAATATCTGAGATAGAACAATCGTGGTGAACGGTATGATTAACGTGCAAATAGACGAGACGTTGCTGTCGCCTATATAAAGACCATTGGGCGTGAAGAAGCGATCTTCGAATAGTGAAAGAACAGCTCCACCAGCAAGGAGGCCCAGGATCCAGCCAGCAATTCCCTGATAAAGCGACTCCAGAAAGAGTCTTACCTTCAGACTCCCTGGAGAATGCCCTATGGCGGCAAGAATAGCATACTCCTTTCTTCTTTCACGAATGCTTACCGAATTAAGCATTGTAAGAGCAATTATGAAAACCAGAGCGACAAAGAGATTTGTCAACAAGACTCCCAAATAGTAACTTGCGTACTGCCTCTCAAGGGTCTCCCGGGAAGAAACAGGTCCTTCAATCGAAACTGAGAGTTCTTCTCCGATGATCCTTGATCTCAGCTCGTTTTCAACTGCTATTAGGAACCCATCTTCAGCGAATACCAGGAAGCCAAACGATCCCTTGCCCCTCGAAATTCCCGACGGCCCCAGTCCAAATACCGAGGATCCTTCCAGAGATGCGACCACTGTATATAGACCTACGCTCGACATTTCGGAGATTTCCTCATAGACATTTTCCAGATCTACTCCTGAGGCTCTTAGAAATGAATCGGAGACAATGATTTCATTTGTCCCTGGGGAAAATACCGTCCCTTCTGAGATGTAGGCATTGCTCTCGCGCAGCATCCGAGATATCTCCGTTTGCTTGATTCCATAAACAGGGAAATTGGCTCTTGCACTTCCGAAAAGGTTGTAGCCGAGATAGGCTATATCTACCGGAATAACATCTGAAAGACCAAATACGTCTTGAAAAACCTCGATGAGACTGCTGTCAATTGACTCGTCTCTCCCGCTTTCAGAGAGATACTGTACCGTAATCCAGCTTTCGTTGATCTTTGATATCCTGCTTCTCGTCTCTCCGAAGGACAGAAAGATTGAGCTAATCACAAGGCTCATTGATACACCGAGAGCGACAACGAATATGAAGACCAGAATTCTGCCCGGCCTTCTTTTGAGATATAACCACATGTATTTAAGCATTCACACCAACCTCATAGACCTGGCCATTCTCCACTCTGAGTCTTCTTCTGAAATCCCCAATAATCTCAGACGAATGAGAAACGAGTATCAGAGTCGCACCTGACTTCGAGCAATAAGACTTCAGGAGCTCTATTACCCTGCTGCCATTCTCGTCATCAAGGGAAGCTGTCGGTTCATCGGCGAAAACAACTTTCGGACTTGCTATCAATGCTCTTGCCACAGCCACCATCTGACTCTGTCCAAGTGAGAGCTCATACGGGAATCGCTTGAGGAGTTTGTTCAATCCAAGCGCAGTAGTGATTTCTTCGAGCCTCTTTCTTGCTCCTCGTTTTTCTTTCAGGGGGAGCAGAATATTCTCTCTGACAGTTAGGTGGTTTATCAAGAAGTGCTCCTGAAACACAAATCCGAACTCTTTTCGCCTAAGTTCGGCTTTTGCGGAAGGAGTAAGAGCCGTAAGCTCCTTGCCTTCGTATTTGACTTCTCCGCGACTTGGCTCCTTTAGTGTGCTCATAATGAAGAGAAGCGATGACTTCCCCGAACCCGAAGGGCCGAATATCCCAACTTCTTCCCCCTTCTCTATCTTGAGGTCTGTCGATTTGAGCGCCGCCAGAGCCTGCTTCTTCGTCTCATATATCAGTGCGACTTCCTTCAATTCGAACATCCTACTTCCTCCTTTGAGAAAACCTACTGCGATTATCCCACAAACGCTCCGTACTGGAAAACTTGGCGAAAGAGAAAAAAGAGGTAATAGTTATGATATATACTGTTCTATATGGAGGTGAACGATGAAGATAATGATCGATATAGATGATATTCTTACGGACTTCAATCGGGCCTTTCTAAAAATCGCCCACGAAATGTTTGAAGAGGTACCGCTAGAAGTCGAAGTCAAGGTCTGGGATTTCTGGAAAAGCGTCCCCAACCTCACGCTTGAGATGGAAGAAAAGGTGTGGGAAGTCATAAGGAATACAGAAGATTTCTACGAATCGCTGCCTCCATATGCTTCGGGGGAAGACTTAATGAGGCTTGGCGTTTTGATTGCCGAAGGTCGTCACGAATTCTATTTTATTACATCCAGATTCCCGACGAAGGGAAGAAACGTTCAGATACAATCTCAGAGATGGATACAGAAGGTGATTGACGAACCGGTATCGGTAATTGTAAGCTCCAGAAAGGGTGAACTATGTGAAGTTCTGGGCATTGAATACGCCATTGATGACGCACCGCATCATATTGAGAACCTGCTCGATCACGGGATCAATACTTACATTTTGGATTGGCCGTATAACAGGCATATCGAACACCGATTGAGAGTCAAGAGCCTTGGGGAGTTTCTAGATAGTATATTGATCTGAAAAATCTGGAGGTGAGAGACATGAAAAAGCTGCTTCTTTCTCTTCTTCTAATTGCTTTTGTGACGATGGCCTGCTTTGCAAGAACTGCCTGGGAGGATCAGATTGTGTATTTCATTATGATAGACCGTTTTTCGAACGGAGATCCGTCCAACGATGACATGGGATATGGAGAGTCCGGCAGCGACAACTCGAGATATAACGGCGGAGATCTCAAAGGAATAATCGACAAACTGGATTATGTCAAAGGACTGGGTGCAACGGCTATATGGATCACCCCTCCTGTTGCCAATCAGTGGTGGAATCCTTGGGTGAACTATGGAGGCTACCACGGATACTGGGCAAGGGATTTTAAGAGAATCGACGAACACTTTGGTGACATTGAGCTGTACAGGAAATTGGTCAAGGAAGCTCACGAAAGGGGGTTGCTGGTGATTCAGGACATTGTCCCGAATCATGTCGGTGATTACTTTCGCTTCGTGAATGGAGAGTTCGAGTTGAACACAGAAAGTATACCGACATCTTCTCCTGAGCAATATCCATTCTCCCTGAACAATTTCGACGACCACGAGACTGATCACATATATCACTGGACGCCGGACATCTCTGACTTCAACGATCAATACCAGAAGCTCAATTATCAGATGTCGGGTCTCGACGACCTTAACACAGAGAATACGGCTGTTGTTTCGGCCCTTAAAGACTCCTTCACTTTCTGGATAGAAGAGGCCGATATCGATGGATTTAGGATCGATACAGTAATCTACGTTCCTCTAGAATTCTGGAACGAGTTTCTGAATGGTGAAGAAGGTATCTACGAAGTTGCCTCCAGGAATGGCAAAACGGAATTCCTTACCTTTGGAGAGGCCTGGGTGAGGAGTGATCCCTTCGACGACAGCGGAGAAATCGTAATTGGGGAGTTCTTTGATGCCGGCATGAACGCAATGCTCGATTTTCCGTTGAACATTGAGCTTAGAAGTGTGTTCAAAGAAGGGAAAGCCACTGCAAATCTAGGATACAGGCTTGAAGTGAGACAGAGCAGACTCGATCAGACCAGGCTCTTAACCTTCATAGATAATCACGATATGGAGCGATTCCTAAAAGGGGGAGGACTTTCGAACCTCAAACAGGCGTTAGCTTTCATCTTCACAATCCCTGGAATTCCGGTGATCTATTACGGTACAGAACAAGGATTCTTCGAGACAAGAGCCACTATGTTCGCCGAAGGCTTTCAGTCCGGCGGAATAGACCATTTTGACACTCAGTCCGAGCTTTACAACTATATAAGGGATCTCTCGAAACTCAGACAGGAGTACCCGGTCTTCAGATACGGAATAATCGAGATCTTGAAATCGGACTCTAACGGGCCTGGAATTTTTGCCTACCGACTCGAACACAACGGCGACAAGGTATTCGTGATAATGAACACTGCAGGTGAAAGAAGAATTCTCGCAAATATGAAAAACGGACTGGAAGAGGGCCAGGTCATCGAGCCGATCTACACGTTCAACTCGCTAGCAAAGGGTTATCCCGTCGAAAGAGAAGGGAAGCTTGTTATGTCAATGAATCCTCGTTCAGTCTACGTGGGAATCGCTTCGGATGAGTCTCGCGAAATTGAGATTCCGAATATTGAGTTCACGGCAGATCTCGAAGATCATCAAAAGATAGACTCAACTTACACTATAACAGGGACCACATCAGGAGCGTCATCGGCAAAGATAATATTCGACACGAAAATTGAAGAAGCTGAAGATATCGAGATCGTAGACGGAAAATGGTCTTACGAATGGGATATATCTAAATTCGATCCGGGAACTCATTCAATTCTATTCAAGATCTACGGTGAGACAAGAAGAGAATCAATCTACAGTAACGACTACACCGTAATACTGGACATCCCTGAATTGCTTCTGGCATCTCTTTCCGATCCCGAAGGCGACGACAGAGGCCCTCAGGGAAGATATGAGTATCCTACAGACATTACTTTCAAGAACCAGATGGATCTTCTCGAGGCGAATCTAAAACAGATAGGGGCTTCGCTGGTCTTGGGAATGAAGATAAAGGACCTTACTGACTCATGGGGACCGCAAAACGGATTTGATCACGTTACATTCCAGATCTTCATAGACGACCCAGACAAGAAGGGCGCTACAGTCCTGCCGTTCCAGAATGCATCCATGCCCGATGGGCTAGACTGGGATTACTTCATCTTCGCAAACGGCTGGTCCATAGTTGCATACTCCGCAGAGGGAAGTGGTCCCGGATCTTTCGGAACTGCCATTTCACCAACTCCCCTGGTCCAGACAAACAAGATGAACAACGAGGTCATTCTGAGGATCGCCGGGGAGACTATCGGAAGGCCAGATGATTTGAAGGGATTCAACATTTACATAACCACCTGGGACTTCGACGGAATCGAAGCAGTTTACCGCGATATCTATCCCGAGCCGAAAAGCTATCACTTCGGAGGAGGAAACAAGGAAGATCCGTATATTATGGATGATATTTTGATCAGGATAGACTAGAAAATTGAGAATAGACCAAAGAGCGGATGTCTGGAGGCAACTATGCTTTTCACTTTAGCCGTGATCTTTGCTGTGATAGTCACTGCACTCCTGATTAAGTACTTAAGCAGGGAAGATGATAGAGAACAGAGCGAGGAAGAGAGGGAGATCACTTTCAGTCAGCATGCGATTCTGAGAATGAATGAAAGAGACATCGAGCCGGAAAGAATATTGAGAGTTCTCGAGGAGGGCCGTAAAGTAGAGATTACCAACTACAACAGAATGAAGATAATGGATGACGAAATTACGGTGATACTTGAGAAGAAGCTTGCCAACTTCGAAGTAATCACGGTATATTGGAATAGTGGCGATCGAGAAACCCCACCGTTTGATGGCTAGTATACAATTCCGATTTCGCTAAGGGAAGGGCGTTCTCGGCTTTTCGCGCTAATTGGAGCTGCAACCTGAGGTTTTTCAGAGGAACGGGGACTATATGGAAGAAAATAAGAACAAAGTTGTCGAGTTGCTCAAACAATACATGTCTACGCCTGAGAACGAACCTTCAAGAGGCATATCATATCTTAAAGAAGCGGTATTCATCCTTAATGGGCAAGGTAAGACACTCGCTGCACATGAGATTTTGGAGAAAGAACTCAGGAAGTTCCACGACAACTCAACAGTAGAGATGGCCATTTTGTTGAATATGATGATTAAACTGAGCGCTCTTGTCGGCGATTTTGCGGGCGCGGTAGAGTATTCGAGAAGGGCTCAGGCAATATGCGAGGCAAAGAATGAAAGAGAACTGCTCACGAAGGTTATTATTAACACTTCGGGACTCTACTTCAAAATGAAGGACTACGATAAGGCATTGATGCATGCAAACAAAGCCCTTCAAATGGCCAAGAGGAATGGTGACGAGATCAATGCCGCCTGCTGCCTGAATAATATCGCCATTATACATGAGAACGGAGAGACAGGAGAATCTGGGATTCCCTATCTTGAAGAGGCAGTGAAGATCAAGGAAAAGCACGGTATGAACGCTGAGCTCCCCAGCAGTTATGTGAACCTTGCCGAACTGTATTACGAATCGGAACGAAAAGCAGAAGCAGCCGAGCTTCTCGAAAAAGCTAGGACAATCGCCAAAGCGAACGAAAACGAGTATGCAATTGTCGAGGCCATGAAATACGAAGCCCGTTTCTTGAAAGGCGAGGGAGATCTCGCCTCGGCTATCAACCTGCTTGAGGAAGTCAGGGAATACCATCAAGAAAACGGAAACAAGACTGAATTGCTGGGAGTATTGAACGATATCTCTTCAGTATATGAGTTGATGGGAGACTCGAAAGAGGCCCTGAACACGTTCAAACAGATCACGGAATTGAGCCGGAGTATTTTCAAGGAAGAACAGGCAAGGTCGATAGCCCAGCTGGAATCATCATTCGAGGCGAGGGAAAAACTCAGGGAAATTAACGACCTGGCCGAGCAAAACAAGAGACTGAGAACGGTCAACGAAGAGATATCGGAGAAAAACAACGAACTCCAGGAAATGAAAGCCAAGCTGGAGGAAATCAATAGGCTCCTGGAAAAGCAAGCGGAGACCGACCCATTGACCGGGCTGTTGAATCACAGGAAGATGAAATCAGTACTGGACAGTGAGATTTCCAGAGCTGAGAGATACGAAACTCCCCTGACCATGATTATGCTTGACCTGGACGACTTTAAATCAATCAATGACTGTTACGGGCATTTGAAGGGCGACGAGCTACTCGCAGCCATCGGGAAACTGATTAGATCATCTATAAGGAAGAATGATTTCGCTTTCAGATACGGTGGCGAGGAGTTTCTCATCCTCCTTCCCTCGGCGGATATGCAAAGGACGACGGAGGTTTACTCAAGATTGAAGGAGTCTCTTCGAGAGCATCTTGAGATAGCTGTCTCTTTCAGTGCAGGTGCGAAGCAGTGGAAAGGTGAGTCCTCGGACGAATTCATTTCCATTGTGGACAAATTGCTCTATGAAGCAAAAGCAAAAGGAAAGGACAGGCTTGAGACAAGTGAAGCGGCTATTTGAGAAAGGTGGATGAAATGGGCCAGACAGATCACGAGAAGAGCTACACTGATTATTACGAGGAATATCTTTCAAAGAATGAGTTGTGTGTCGAGGAAAGGTTGTCGCTTCTCAGAAAGTTCCAGCAAGCTTTGCTTAACTCGGGAGAAACTCTAGTAGCCTTCGAGACTGTAGGCAGAGAACTTGAGAAATTCCGAGGAATGACTTCCCGCGAGCTCGGTCTTACCTACAACGGTATGATAAGAATCAGTTGTCAATCAGGTGAGTTCTCAAAGGCTCTCGAATATGCTTCCGATGCGATTGCCGTCTTCAACGAACTGGAAGATGAAAAGTCGCTGTCGATGGTCTACAACAACATCGCCGGTGTCTACATGAAAATGGAGAATTACGAGAAATCACTAGAATATACAGAAAAGGCGATTAGCCTTGCCGAAAGGGACAACGACGAGCTGTCTCTTGCCAAGTATCTCAACAATAAGGGAATAGCTATTGAGAACATAAAAGAAGACGGTACTGGTGCGCAGTTCATTCGAAAGTCGATTGAAATCAAAGAGAAAAACTCTCTTAAGAGTGCTCTCCCCAATAGCTATATGAACCTCGCCGATATCTTTCTGTATACCGGAAGAGAGGGTGAGGCTATTGATCTCTTAAGGAAAGCCCGTGAGGTAGCAAACGAAAACTGTGATGACTACTCTCTTGCGGATGTTTGCCGCTACGAAGCCGATTACTACAAGGCGACGGGAGACTTGGATTCTGCTTTGGTCTCCCTTGAAAACTCACTAGAATATCACAGATCGAAGGGGAACAAATCGGAAATCCTTCAGAAGCTGAGGGCTATCTCCGAGATCCATGAGGCAAAAGGTGATGTTGAGGGAGCCCTGGAACAATACAGGGAGATGGCAAGATTGAATTCCGAGATATTTAGGGAAGAAGAAGCTAGAGTAATTGCAAAGCTGGGAGCCACCTTTGCCGCTATGCAAAAGCTCAGGGAAATTGAGGACATGGCTGCAAGAAACATAGAGCTTTCAGAAGTCAACAGATTGATCGACAGAAAGAACGAAGAGCTTTTGAAGATGCAAAGTGAATTGAAGTCTGCTAACGAGCTGCTAAAGCAAAGAGCTGAGACAGATCCCTTAACCGGCCTCATGAACCAGAAGAAGATGTTTGAAGTAGTGGAGTACGAAATAAATAGGGCCAAGAGATACGGAAATGCGCTCTCCATTATTATGCTTGACATCGATAACTTCAAGGAGCTCAATGACGGCCTTGGCCATCTGAAGGGAGACGAGATACTCGAAATCCTTTCTTCGCTTATCGTTTCAAAAATAAGGAATATTGACTATGCTTTCAGGTATGGAGGGGAAGAGTTTGTAATACTACTACCTTCCACTGTTCTGGAAGGAGCAATGTCTACGGCGAAAAGAATACGAAACTCGGTTGAAGAAACGGCCGATCTGCCGATAACCTTCAGTGCCGGTGTAACTGAATGGCAGGCTGAATCTGTTCAAGAATTACTGCTGAAAGTTGACAAACTTATGTATCAAGCGAAGAACAAGGGAAAGAACAGAATAGAATCTTAGAGGCCTCCTGACTGAGAGGCACGAAAAAATGTCCGGCTTCACGTGAACTGACCAAACTCATGTTTGTTCAGGAAAGAATCTCCAGGCTTTTCAAAGTGAAATTGGAGAAATATCGATTAATAGAGTGCTGTTTAATGAACTAGCAGACCCTGTCGACAACCTGGCAAGGTTCGTCTGCCTTTCTGGAGAGCATGATGCCAAAGTTTCAGTCGGAAAGCGACGCCTCAACCGGCCTTCATAACCAGTAGATTCCTCACAATAGGCTAGAGAGGCCGCGAAAGAATCGTCGGCTGCACCAAAGAACTCTCAGTGACAATGCTTGATGTATAACCTCGAGACAATTAACGATGTCTTTAAGCAGCTGATAGGCGATGAGTTTGTAAAGGCAATGTCCCGCATACTTGAGTATGACTTGGAAAGATAGTCGGGTCGTCAGATCTGGAAGGAGTCCCTTCTATTGCTGCCTTGAACTGGTTCTGCAGGAGCAATCAAAGTCGATAGAAGGTTTCTGAAGAAACCGAAAGCATTCGACGGCCCTTCCGCGGAGTATTGCAGTGGTCTAGCTCAGCGCTTGAGGAAGAGGCCGACCGATTTTCTTTTAAGAGCAGACGAACTTATGTACAGAGGGAAAGCATTTGAGTAAGCGAACGGAAAAGGAGTAGCTTTTTCATTCATGGATTGTTTTGAACAATTGAGAACTTCAATTTTCGCTCGCTGACGAACCATCAACAAGAGGAGGGAGCATGAGAATAGTATTTCTTGGAACTGCGGCATACGAGGGCCATCCAAATGTGTTTTGTGACTGCGAGAACTGCAGAAGGGTTATGGAAGCCGGTAGTGGTGATTTTCGCCTCACTTCAGCCGTGCATGTTGACGACGATCTGCTCATTGACTTCGGACCGAACATCATGGCCGGAGCTCATAAAGCGGGAGTCACGCTTTTCAATGTCAAGACGCTATTGATAACTCATTCCCATTCAGACCATCTTTATTTGCCAAACTTCGGTTACAGAATGAACAGGTACAACGCTTCATATGATAGGCTTCCTGCATTGAGCGTCCTCGCGAATTCAACGGTTCTCTCAATAATTTCCAGCTCGGTATACTTCGACCCGGACAAGACAGTGCTGATAGAAGCGGAGCCCTACAAGGAAGTCGTGGTAAATGGGTGCAGCATCGTCCCCATACCTGCCATTCACAAAGTTAAGGAGGGGGAGCAGCCCTATGTATTCCTGCTTAAGAAAGGGGGCAGATCCTTCTTTTATGCCACCGACACAGGACCCATTGATGAATCTTCACTGAAGCAGTTGAGAAAGTTTCTTGACGGCCCGCTCGATATTGCCGCAGTAGATTCGACTCTTGGATTCATGAAGGAGGTTATCTTCCCCTATCACCACACTGCGGAACAGGTGATCACTACAATACGCAAAATGAGGGAGATCGGAATCACAGACGACAGCAGTCTGGTAGTAGCTCATCATTTCTCTCACTATCCAAATCCACCTCAAAGAGATCTGGAAGAGTTCTACGGGCGATTCGGAATCTCTGTGGCAAGTGACGGTCTCTTGCTGGATATATAGCTAATGCCTCAGGCGAGATGTTGAATGCAGTTCAGATGACGGAATGTAGCATTTTCAGAATAACCATATGCTGTCATCCTCGTGCTTCTGGCCTGGATCTCGATCTTTGACGCGAAAAACGCGACCTTATTTGCATCCAAGAGCCAGTCTGCTAACGCAGGCCAGTCAGGCTCCGCCTGGCCAGTCTCGCCTTCGTCGAGGCGAGTTCCGACTTCGTCGGGCAAAAAAGCCAACCTTTAGTCAACAGAGAAGCGCCTTTAACAGCGATCAGCGGGTTTTATGCTCTTAAGCGTACAGCGTATCTTAGGGCGTCAGGGAAGGCTCAACGGGATGCCAACCCCTTCACGTCATCTGACAAAGCTCCTGGTAAGAATCTCGATATTCTCGTGAGCGAAGCTAACCTCTCGAATGTGATCTTTCTCCCGTGTTCTTACCCACAACAGACAAGCCACAACAGCTCTCAATGCCTGCGAAGAGATACTGGCAGAAGGGAATGATCCTGGTTAACAGTAGAATATACTTCAGTCGTCAATTATCTTTTGGGCGGCAGTTCTTAAGGGCAGTAACTCTTTTTGAATCGTGTTCCAGACAAGATTCATATTCACCCCAAAGTATTCATGAATCAGTATGTCTCTCATTCCCGCAATGCTTCTCCAGGGGATCTCGGGGTAGTTGTCGGTTATTTCTTTCGGTAGTTTTTTGACTGCCTCGCCAATTATCTTGAGGCTTCTGATTGTTGCCCTGACAGTCTTTTTGTCATTCAGAAATTCGGAAGCGTTCTTGATTTCCTTACAGAAATCGAAAATAAGATCGATTTCAGCTATTATGTCATTGAGATAGTCTGAGTATATGCGCTTCAAATTTCAATGGCCTCTCTCAGGATATTTTCTCCGATTAAAGGTTTCAGAGTGCTTTCATCAACAAGATCTATCTTCACTGACAGGAGGTTCGACAGCTCATTTCTGAGGTCGATGTAGTCAATCAGCGTTAGCTGCGCACTTTCTTCAAAGCGAACAAGAAGATCCAAATCGCTTTCTTCGTTCTGCTCACCACGGGCATAAGAACCGAAGACTCTCAGCGATTCGATTTGATAGCGCGATCTGAAGTAAGACATTTTGTCTTTCAGTACGCTTAGAATCTGATCAAGGCCCTCCATCAGTTCTCACCTCAGAAAAATTATATCATTGCAAGTCATGGCCCAGAAGTCGACAAGAAATTGCAGATAAATGGGGACTCCATTTTTAAATTGTAGTAATGAAGTTCTTCGTTACACCGAGCTAGTAGCTTTGTTCTTCATTCTTGGTCAAAGAGCGCCAGAGAAAAGAGAGGGCGCGACAGAAGAGATGAGATCCCGTACAGGAACACTACGGGATGACAAAGTGAGTGGATTTGGGGGCAGGCTCAACGAGATGACGGTTATGAAGGGGAATTCTCGCTTCTCATAAAGGTAGTGAGCGTCCCAGAATATCCTATCTCGATTGATCTTAACGAAGGACGGGGCCGTGATCTGGGACGGACAACGAAGGACGGATCTTCCAGCGATCAGCGGGTTCACCGCCCCTTCAGCTAGAGATCACTGTTCGTAGTAAATCACTGCTTCGAGATTTTTCTTCACGAAAACATTCTAACTCAACTTTGACAGCAAAAGGGAATAAATCGCAGGAAGAAGCTCTGAAAGGTGCATAAGTTCGTGATAGATATTTGAATCGTCTTTGAAATGCGGTGCCACGT
>NZ_DIXC01000002.1 GCF_002435945.1 Mesotoga sp. UBA6090 | reverse complement strand
AGAGAATGATGTTCTTCAAGAAGCAAGGCAGACGTAGAATTGAGAAAGAATACTGGGCCTTTGACATCACTTCCATCTCCAGTTATTCGGAGATACTGAGACAGGTAAAGAAGGGAAAAAACAAAGAGTACGAGAGACTACCTCAAATCAACCTCGCCCTTCTCTTCGGTGAACAGTCTGGACTTCCCTTTTACTACCGGAAACTCCCTGGCAATATCACCGACGTGAAAACAGTGAAACAACTCATGGCTGAATTCAATGTCATGGGATACAAAAAGGTAAGTGTCTTTGCCGCGAGATAACGAAAGTTATATAATAAATACCCACATGGTTGCCTCACTATTGATGAAAGGCAGCCGGTCTTTCAAGGAGGAGTGAGAAAATGCTTGAGAAAAGGAAGAGTATTGCGACTGTTCTCTTGATCTTACTTGCGTTTTCAAGTTTGTTATTCGCAACAACCGGTACGACTATTCACAACCTAGTTATTATGGGTACAACAGACATGCATCAGTACATAATGCCCTATGACTATATGGGGGACAAGCCGAATGAAAGCATAGGTCTCGCAAAGGTATTCACGCTGATTGAAGAGGTAAGAAGTGAAAACCCGAACACTCTGCTATTCGATACGGGTGATTTCATTCAGGGAAGTCTCGTGGGAGACTATGAAGCCGATGTTAATCCGCTTAAAGGCTTTGACTTCCAGACAATCGTGCGGGCCTACAACTATATCGGTTATGATGCTGTTTCCGTAGGCAATCACGACGTCACCGACTTTGGTCTCGAGTTCTTTGAACGCGCAAGAAGTAACTCTATATTCCCCTGGGTTTCCGCAAATATCAGAATGGCAAACGACCCAAAGTCTTTCTTGGTTAATCCCTTCGTAATTCTCGACAGGGAAGTCGATGGAATACCTATCAAGGTTGCAGTGATTGGTTTTACACCACCTCAGATAATGAGCTGGGGAAGACGTCATCTTGAAGGTTACGTCTTCACTCAGGGTATTGTCGAACAAGCAGAAAAGTACATTCCTGTCCTCAGAGACCAGGCTGATCTCGTAATTGCGGTTGCACATACCGGAATATCTACAGATGAAATAACAAGCTATGACGCTCAGGAAAACGCTGCATATTACCTCGCTCAGGTCGAAGGAATCGATGCGATGATTCTCGGTCATCAGCATTCTCATTTTCCGGGTGATTTTCCAGACTTCGAGAGCATAGATAACGACAAGGGCCTAATCTTCAGTGTTCCTACTGTACTTCCGGGCTCTTGGGGATCACACTTAGGTGTAATAAGTCTCGACCTCGCCTATGACTGGAATACGGGAGACTGGGAAGTGCTTGATGGTTCTGCAAATCTGGTTCCCGTAACAGACGAAGTCATTACTCATCCGCTTCTGGCCGAACTCGTTGGGCCGAAGCACGAAGCAACGATAGAGTATGTGAGAACCCCCATCGGCTGGACCGATACTGAGATAACGTCTTACTTCTCAAGAATAATGGACAATCCTGTCACTCAGATCATAAACGAAGCTCAAATATGGTGGGCGGAGCGTGAATTTGCCGGTTCCGAATATGAATGGCTCCCGATTCTCAGTGCTGCTGCTCCATTCATTGCCGGCAGACAGGGGCCATCATATTTTACGCACGTACAAGGCGACATTTCTATCGGATCGATCACTGATATCTACATATATCCTAATACCGTCTATGTAGCGAAACTCAATGGTGAACAGATAAAAGACTGGCTCGAGGCAGCAGCAAGCAACTTCAATCAGATTGACCCGTCGTCTGCAGAGCCGCAGCATATAGTCAATTACGACTTCAGGGAATACAACTTCGATGTAATCGAAGGAATTGAGTATGTTTACGACATAACCAGGCCTTCCGGCCAACGCCTGGTTTCTGCTACCTTTGAAGGCAATCCGCTAGATGAATCAATGGAGTTCTTGGTAGTGACAAACAACTACAGAGGAAGCGGTGGAGGAAACTTCCCACACGTAGCCGATAACGTTATACTTGCCACAACGGAGATAAACCGTGAGGCAATAATAAAGTACATACAATATATAGGCGAAGTAGATCCTGCCCCCACGAACAACTGGAAAATCCTGCCGGTTGACACGGTCGGGCCGCTTCTGTACCGTTCTTCTCCCGAAGGCGCGGGATACATCGAGAGGAATGCAATCCGCGGAATAGAGTTCCTTGAAGTCGATGAGGCTGGATGGGGAATCTACGAAGTGAATTTGGTAGAACTCTCTGAATACCTGGAAGAGTCGACATTGCAGGAAGTCAACTAGCTTGCTTGTATAACAAAGGCCCCTTTCGGGGCCTTTTATTTCGCGTTCGTGTAGTTCGAAGTCAAATTTCGTCAAACAGCATTCATTTACTATTATAGAGCGATAGTTTCCAATTCTGAAAGAAAGTAGTTTCTGTCCTGGTCGTCCTCAATTAGATCGGCTGCTTCTCTTGCTAGTTTCATATACTCATCCATACGGTCACGTTTTCCTGCAACCATGTAGGCTCTTGCAACGGCTTCATAGCCAAAGGCAAGATCGAAACCACTTATCGCATTGTCGGTGCAATATTTCAGCGAAAGTTCTCCGTGATACAATGCCGATTCCGCCATGTTGAGCAAAGAGTAAACTCTGGACACCTGCCACTCACCCCTTGCAAATTCGATCGGGGTACCTACTACTCCCCAGTGGAAGCGAGATGCGTGAGCGGTATGTATCATAAGAAGGTCATCTTCTGCTGTTCTGTCTTTCTTATCTATGAGGTCCCATGTAAGGTTGAAGTTCTCTATCGCCTGCTTTTTGTGCCATTCCTGCTCCGTAAGCTTTTCAGAATCCATAACAACCATCCTTTCCAGGATAATTTTGTCTTCCTCCCGCGTTCCAATTCTATCACTGGTAAAAAGGAGAGCAATGAGCTGGAACGACTCACGAAGAATGCAAAGTACCTCAAGAGGCTAAATTTTCGGAGATAATCTTTCATCGGATTGAAAGCCCTTACTGTGCAACCTACAAACAGCGAAGGTAACCCAAACTACTTGTATATTTCAACACCGCAGAGCCATCAATCATGGACTGAAACTCAATCTTTGATCCTTAAAGAAGAGAGACTCATACTCAACTTCTATCCAAAGGTATCAAAGAGATTTCTAGACTTAATAGGTGAGACTATGTTTCGAGCCATCAAGATCCGCCCATTGCGAACAGCAGATCAAGAGCATCGAGAATTCTTTCAGCTTTGTCGACCACTATCAGCTGTACCCCGGTTCCCTCTGAGAGCGCTAAGAAATACTCACTCGGTCCTTCCCGCGACACCAGAATTATGTAGTTGGCTTTCGGCATAAGCAAGTCGAAGGACTGCCTCGGATCGTTATCTGGCGAAGTGAAGCCACCTTCAATGTGAATGGCTACAACAGGAACTCCCCGCTTCTTGGCTATTGATATTAGGTTCTCAATTCTAGAGATCTCCTGACCGACATCAATTTCCTCAACGCCGCAGACGGTATACAGATCTCCCTCGACCAAGGCTCCAGGTGCAATAAAAAGTGTTCCGGGCGCATTTTCCGAATCGAGTCTCTCGGTGAAATCCTCGGGTTTCAACTGAAGATTGTTCTCGTAATCAATGCCGTGCATCTCACAGACTAGAGCGAGAATGTCGGATCCTGCTCCATTTCCTATCGCAGTTGCCAGAATCGGAGGTCTCGCAGGAGGTTCCAGATTGCCTGCGTAAAGCGGAGAGATAAGAAAAGCGAGAAATATTGCCGATAATAGTACTGATATCTTTGGTTTCATAGATTCTCCTCCACAGTCTTTGATGGCTGTATCAAGTCAGGACACAGAAACTGTTCCTTCTTTAACCACAACAAAGAACTTAATGTGACTAATTTTATCAAATTTAACCCCTTTTTGCTTACGCAAGCTCTTTCCATTCTTAGCAATAATTCTCTTCTAAATCTAGATGACTGAAGTGTTCCGCCTTTCGCTTCACCTCTCTTGAAGTTCAGAAGCCCATCCTTGAGAAGACCTCGTTTCAATTTTCAATTTACGTAGAAGATTGTATAAGGTGTACAAGTCTTATCGGCTTTGCTGATTCATTAGGGTGTTGTTTGAAGAAGGTAATTGTGGCACTGACTATGGTAGTTCTGTTTTCGCTTTCAACGGCCGCTGTAGAGAAAAGCCTCTCTTATCTGAATTCACAGAATGGAATCAAATCTTTGATAGCGTTTTCGATTACATACGACGAGGCGAAGGAGATAGTAACCGGGCACTACCCTAATCCGAATACAGATGCAGAAGTTCGTCAATTCATCGAAGAGAGAAAGATTCAAAGAAGAATTATTGACGGTCGGGAAATGTTCTTCTCGGAATTTGAGCAGAATCTACTCTACAGAGATCTCGATCTTTAAAGCGCAATCCCGACTGGGCCATCCACTTCAGCGAAGCGGTAAGATTCATTCTCGCAGAATATGGTAGAGAAAAGCAACCGGGATTTGCAGAGTTCAAGCAACCCTGGAGCGCGTATTTCGATCCACGAGAGTTCCTGGCCGATTACTAGGTCGAAGTTGCAAGGGCAGATCTTCCGAATGAAGACAATCCTAAGATCTGGCTTCCTCTTCCGTTGAACACGTTGGGACAACACATGATCGAGATAATCAATGTAATTCCTACGGAAAAAGTTGTTGGCTATCCAAGAAACGATGGAGAGATAGCCTATATTCTATTTTCTTTCGATCTTGACTTGCTTCATCAAGATCTCGTCATAAAGGTTTTGTTCTCTTTCAGGCTGGATTTCAACGTCGATCCCGAGCAGATCGGAAAATACGTCAGTGAGAGCATTCTGTACATAGAGAATACCCTTTCAACCGAGTCTATATACTACAATAAAGAGATGAGTGACCTTGAGCTCAGCGCGCCAATAGCTGAGGGCTTCAAGACCAGTACTCTGCCGCATAGAAGATTTAGAATGGCAGTTTGAAGTAATTCTGGTATGATTAGCCAAGTCAGGTGTTTCCGGTATTTTTTTTGAGACTTCTTAGAAGAGGTGAAATGCATGAATAAGAGCCAATTTCTTGCGGGTGCTGTTGTTGTTCTGTTTGCAGGTTTCATCTCTTCAAAAAAATGACGGGACCATCTCCCTGTGGGTTAGGATTTCAGGCGGTACTATACCACAACGACAACGAAGAGCACGAGACGCAGGGCAAACTTACCATCATGGTGCCTCGAGATCCAAGTACGGCGTATGAAAAAAGATAAACCGGCAATACTGTTCTTAGAACTTCTTTCTAATAGAGTCTTGATGCATTCTATCTGAAATTTCAACTGAAGGCGCTCAATGATTCGAACAGAAAGTGCCCAAACTGTTGCTCGCTAGACATAGGGAAGGGTTACTGGTCAGGCTATGCAGCACTTATGCCTTTGGGAAAGCCTCTTTCGATGGGGTCTGAGGTGATCGTGCGCGTTTGCAGAGAATGTGGACATATCTTCGATCTCCAGGCAGAAAAACCCGAGAAGTTCTAATTTTTCCTTTGGGAACTCAATGTAAACTTCAGATTAAATACCCATTCACAATCCTTAATAAGCTTCCCGGAGATAATCCGATATCTTCGACCAAATCTTTTTTACTCTTTCGAACTGCTCGTAGTGTTCCTTGACCGACTTATGATACTTGTTCAGCTCTTTGGAAATGTTGTAGAACGAATCGGTACCAAAGTACGATGAAATAGAAGGTAATGTTTCCCTAAGGTTGATCTTCATCTCTTCAATCTTCTTCGAATAGTTGTTGCGATCGGTTATGTAAAGAAGCAAAGGCTTGTATCTGATCCATCCAATGCAGGATCTGTAGAAACGTTTAACTATGTCTCTCGAATCGGCTCTTATAGGTCTGAGACTGGTTGGGAGAACACCCATCAAAATGTGGTTGTACGTTGAGAATGCGTTATGAAATGCGTAACTTGGCACTTTGAGCACCCTCCTGTCGCTCAGACAGGTACTCAAGAAAGTATCTTCACCTCTTGCTCCAGGTGGATTATAGAAGGGGAAAAGTCTGCCTGGATCTTTTAGATTTAGACAGAGATTCGATCCAGAGATGAATTTGGTATGATTTACCTCTTCAACTTCAAAGACTTCATTACTGTTCAGCATCTCCGGATCGGCGTACAATACTCCTCCGGCAACTATAAGTCTTTTGAGAGTCTCCCACTTGACTATGTCGTTGCTAATCGCCTCAATGAAGAGTCTGAAAGTATCCTCGGGTAGTGCTGGAGAAAACTCTATGAAGGGGATCGGAGAAATGTATCCACAGTGATAACCGTAGGTGATGTCGGCCTGATCAATGTAGTTCAAGTGAGTTTTCAGAAGATGCTGGCCCATCCACGAAACAGAGCCCATGTCGTTCGTAACGGCAACTGGATACTCGTCATCGTCAAGATAGAGCAGGCAATCGATGTGATTCTTCAGAGCACTGTAAAGAACAATGTTTCTCTGGGAAGCATATCCTTTTCCAAAAACCAAAGAAGCTTCTTCCGAATCGACAATCCCGCGCTTAATGAGCTCCCTCTTTTCTTCTTCAACTTCCTTCTGACCTATGAAATGTTTGGAGAACAGTAATTCGTCCACACTGGAACTGATCTTGGTGTAATTTGCCTTCTTTGTATTCTTGTAATTCAGATCATAGGCAACAAATAGGTTCAGCGTTAGTTCTTCGCTGTCAACCAGTTCAGACTCTTTCCAGTTGTAGACGTAGCTACGCAAAACTCTCTGAAAGTGCCTTCGCCCCGTCGCAAAACCTATTCCAACCTTTGTTCTGCCGTCATTCAAATAGGTCTCTCCCTCTAGAAAGTAGATAACTTTCTGGTATCGATAACCATACAGGTTCGATTGATTTTAGCACGAGCAGCGTTTTCGAATAGAAGCCAAAGCCGTAAAGAATTCGCAATAGCCACTTGAAACCAAAACAGCAATTAAACCTGAAGAGCTTTCGAACAGTTTCTTCAGATCGCACACGTACCAACCTACAGTATTGCAGTAAAAGAACCGATAGCCCCCGCAATTAGGGAAAATTATCTCCTGTGACAACCAGGCGAGCAGTATTTGCAGCCGCATACGTTCGGATAGATATCACTTGCCTTCCTAATCGCATCCTGACAGTTATCATAATAGCCAAGATAAGTCTTTGACTCTACTCTTGCCAGCTCAACACAATCACCAGTGTGAACCTCGTAGTCACCCGTCGACAAAACGGAGTCACCAACATAATAGTGCTTGTAAGACATTTCAGATTCCTCCTTGCCCTGACGGATAAGCCAAACCAGTTAAGCATCAGGACGTCAATTCTAACGCAGGCAGACCGCACCGAATCTCGTTCAAAATGAAGAGACTTGTCAATCTGCTTTACATATAAATTTTAACACTAATTAATATTTTATTATCATTCTTTACTGTGATGTTTTTACTTCAAAAGTTGTACTTCACATAACATTAGTTTTCGCGAGTCTCGAATCCTACTATTCTTAATGCTGATCAAGGCTTCTTCGAGTTAGATGCAACTCTGAACACGTAGAAACCTACACATACATATAGTTTCGATACATTGTGTTGTAGAATGATTATGAGACTCATTCTCAACAAGCAAATGTTTGTTCGACTTTCTTTTCTGATCCGTGATCTATTTATTGTTGCTGCAGCTGTATGAAAGGAAAAAGGCTGCAGAATTCGAGGGATCCGCTATGGAGCAATGTATTCTTGATATCAAAGAACTTAGTAGCAATGACACGGGCAATGTCAATCTCAAGGAGATCAATCTGGAAGTCACCTCTTCTGAAGTTCATGCCCTCGTCGGAGAGTATGGCGCAGGAAAGGAACTTGTTGTTAATGTTCTCACCGGGGCTGAGAAGAAGATTTCCGGAAGAGTCTTCTTTGATGGAATAGATGTCACGAACAAAATCAAGATAGGAGGTTCGACGGACATCATGTTCCTCCTCGAAGAACCTATGGTTGCAGAGGGTTTAACCGTGGCAGAGAACATGTACATGTTGAGAAGCCATTCCAATGTTATCAAGCTGATTAACCATTCGAAGATAAACCGCACTGTGAAAGAACTCATCGCAAGATTCGACCTTGGCATTTCAGAGAAGGCTCACGTGTATAGGCTTTCGACCGAAGAGAAGAAGCTTATAGAGCTCCTGAGGCTGTGTATTTATGAGCCTCGGCTGGTGGTTCTGTACGAACCTACTGCCAATTTAAGTTCCAAGTCACAGGATCTTCTTCTTAGAATACTCACCGAACTGAAGGAAAAGGGAACGGGAATACTCTATGTCACAAACAAGTGGGACGAGGCAATGAAATACTCCGACAGAATAAGTGTTCTATCCGAAGGGGTGCTTTGTGGAACTCTAAGCTCCGAAGAAGCGAAAGACAAGCCGGAGAAACTTCTAAGACTCATACTCGGATGGAAAAAATCAGATTCGATAAAACGAGAGACCGAGGAAATAGAAACCGAGGACATTATCGACGCCGTTTTGAGGGCGGCCGAGTATCTTACTTCTAATTACGAGATAAATGATGTCTTGAAAATGCTTGAAAACTACACATGCAAAATTATGGAGTCCGACTCCTGTTATGTGTACCTGGTCGATGAAAAGACCAGAACGATTATGGACACAATAAAACACAAAGAGACTGAGTTAGTTGAAGCCGCCCTTAATGACGAAGTTGTAATGAGAATAATGGACAACAAGAAGCTCTTTGTTTCAAATTTCGATGATGTGCTTTTCGAAAAGCTCTTTAAGAGCATTCGAAATACCGAGACAATTGTTTGTGACCCAGTCTCAGTAAGATCTCACCACACCGCCTTGTTTCAGGTAGGCTATCGTAAATACTATGAGCCAACTGAAAAGCAGAAAAAGATATTTCATACGCTTTCGAGGCAGGTCGCCCTTGCAATAGACAATACCAGGCTCATGGGGAGTTCGGTGTTGCTTCAGGAAAGCCACCACAGGATAAAGAATAATCTTCAGACCATTGTAAGTCTTATAAATATCCAGAAGAGGAGTTTGAATAAGAAGACGGGCAGCGAAGTCGAAGATCTTCTGGACAATGTTGTTTCCAGGGTTAAAAGTATAGCTGCCGTTCATGATCTTCTTTCTCACGATGAACTAGGTAGAAGCATAATAAACCTTAAGAGTCTTGTAGACACTATAGTACGTTTCAACATAGTAGATGGTACTCTTCAGGTAAGGAAAGATCTCGATGACATCTTTATTCCATACGACAAAGCAAGCGGAATCTCGCTTACAATAAGCGAGTTGATAAACAACTGCGTGAAACACGCTTTCAAAGATTTAGAGAACGGTTTAATATCGATTTCCTGCAAGAGCTTTGATGATAATGTGGAAATAATCGTGGAGGACAACGGCGCGGGATTTCCCAACAGATCCTTTTCAGCAAAAGACGAGAAACTGGGGCTTTCGCTTGCGAGATCCATCGTCGAGAATCAGTTCGACGGTACTCTTGAAATCGCCTCGGAAAAAGGAGCAAAAGTAAAGATCCTGATTCCAAAAGAGAGCCTTTTGCTAACGAGAGGCTCATAAAAGAATTATTAGCGATTATGCGCTAAACCTAGCCGAAAGGGGAGTCAGTTCCTATGGACAGTTCTTTAAATATACTAATCGCAGAAGACGAGTACATAGTCCTTAGAGGGCTCAAAGAAACTCTTATCGGCCTCGGTCATAACGTTATAGGAGAGGCCATGGATGGCGAGACCTTCGTGAAACTTGCACTTGAAAAGGATCCGGATTTACTGATCGTAGATATTAACCTTCCAGCGCTTAGCGGAATCGAAGCGATTGAGAGAATAGGAAAAGTAAAGCTCGTACCCTCGATAATTGTTACTGGATACAGCAGCGAAGAGACCGTCAAGCGGGCGAACTCTGCAGGTGTCTTTAACTATCTAGTAAAACCCGTTGATGAGAAAGAACTCAAGCCCGCCATAGAGATTGCCATGGGCCGATTTAAGGAGTTTATGCTTCTTAAGAAGGAACTCCACGAGCAGGAAGAGGCTTTAGAGGCAAGAAAACTCATAGAAAGGGCAAAGGGGATTTTGATGGACCGCAATGGGATAAAAGAGTCAGAGGCGATGAAGTTGCTCCAGAAGATTAGTAGAGACAGGAATTTGAAGCTTGTTGTTGTTGCCAGGGAAATTATAGAAGCAGACAATACTCTGCATTACGGTATGTAGGTCAGCAGTAACAGCTGTTCAGAATTCGCGAACGCTTGAGCTTTTTTTTCATAATCGTTATTAATGGGTCTTAAATAGGATAGAAGTCATCACACGGGACTTTGCTAGACGTATCGTTTTGTGCATAATTGTTAAGTGAATATATGAAAAGTGAATATACTGAAGAGCGATGCTTATGATTGGTATTGCTGAGTAAGGAAATATAAAGGTTATGGGTGCCTGATTAGATTCGGGCACCTTTTTTTGTTTTGGGAGTTCCATGCATTTAGTTCTGAAAAATAGATTTCTGTTCACTGTGTGAGCAAAAGAATCTAAGAATGGAGGAGAGAGATTATGGCAGTGGTTGATGTAAAACTGGAAAAATTAAGTGAAGTAAGTATGAGAGATTTCAGCACCTTTGGCAGAATCATCGGTAGAGATGAAGACACGGAAGAAGGCAAGTATGAGTTGCATCCTGTGGACGCAAAAGCCGCAGTCGAAAACAGCATGATCAAGGCTTACTGGGATCTAATTCCTTTCAAGGACAACAAAGAAGACCGCTTTTCGATGGGTATGCTCTTTGTCTATCCAAAGCCAATAGGGGAAATCCTTAATTGGACTGAGGTTCATTACGAAACTTACGAATTCTTTTTCCCTCTGGGTGGAAAGCAGTTCATCTTTGTTCTTGCACCGAAATCGAAGGTCCCCGAAGCTGAGAAGACCAGAGCCTTCCTTATTGGACCGAATGAAGGCGTCCTTTTGAACAAAGGGACATGGCATTACCCGCCTTTTGCAATTGACGGTCCTACCCCCGTTTTGATGCCTCGCTTTGGAAAACTTGGAGAAATCAGCGGCGACGTAACTGAGGCCTATGGAAAGAAGTGGGAGACTCCCGTTGGAAACCGCTATTTCAAGGGACAACTGCACGCATTGAAAACCGATTACTACGGCGAGGGTTACGGAGGCGAATACAAGATAAGAATCATTCTCTGATTCATATGTTGAAGGGAGGTTGGCACAACGAAAAACAGTTATTCGTGTAAATGTTTCGATCTATTAGAGAACTTCTTTTGAAGGAGGATGGTACAGGTGAAAAAGCTCAGTGTTCTGTTAATTGTTGTTTTTGCTATGTTTGGTGTTACTGCACTTTCAACGGATACTATGGTCTGCACGTATGCACAGATGGCAAACGACTTCTTCCTTACTTTTGACAAAGGCGCAAGGGAGTCTGTAGAGGCTCTTGGAAACATGTACATAGCAGCCAGCGACGACAGGAGCCCCGAAAAGTTCTTGTTCCAAATAGAGTCCTTCGCTGCCGCCGGTGTCAAGATGATATTTGGTTACTCACCAACAATTGAATCTGTTATTCAGGCATCGAACTTCGTTAACAGAGAGAAAGTCTATTACGCGAACATCCTAGAGATAGCCGACTGGTGGACACCACTAGACGCTGGCCCATACTATGGTCAGTTCATTGGACCTGACGCATATGTGGACGGTTATCTTGGCGGACTGGAAATGGGCAGACTTCTCAACGGAGAGGGCGAGACCTGCGTTCTCTGGGGATTCCCCGGCTCCAAAGCAGGTAACGATAGAGTTAGAGGTTACAAAGCCGCTCTTATGGAGAACTTTCCGAATATCACGGTCATCGGAGAGGAATATGCAGACTTCATAAGGGACAAGGGCTACTCTGTTACCAGAGACTGGATCGCAAAGTTCGGTGACAGGATAGACGGAATATTCGGCGCAAATACCAGCATGAATGTTGGCGCGGCAATTGCCTGTGAAGAAGCAGGACTGAAACATGTTTACCAGGTCACAACCGATGCTAACAAGTCCAACCTTGTCGATATCAAGGATGGAAGTCTCGACGTTGTCGCTGGAATTTACGGATTCTGGATGGCCGGAAGACAGGCCGTTACTGTATACGACATGAAGAACGGCTGGAAACCGACCGTTCCTGAAACGATGATGTCAACAATGCAGACCTTCATTACTCCTGAAAACGTTGACTGGTACATTGAGACTTTCGGAAAGGACACTCCATATGACTACGACTGGAAGAAAATGTCCAGAACGCTCCATCCAGACGACTGGGACCCACAGGGATTTCTCGTTCCGATATACCCCGAGAGATTCACCAACTGGATTTACCTTGAAAAGCCCAGGGGTTACGAAGTACCCGAGGAGTACAAGGAAGCTATGGAGTCCGGTCTTTACCAGGAGATCTACGAGCTTTATCTTGAGAAATTCACCGCTGCTTGGGTTGTCCCGCCATTCGAGAGCTCCCCATACAACTACGTATTTGTTGCGAACAACCTGGAAGAAGGTCTCAGAGCAGATATCGTAAAGAGAATGGAAAACGATGTGCTTGTTCATGAAGTTATTGACGTTCCCTACCGCTTCGACATTCCAGATTTTGGAGAAGGATGTAATAACTAAGCACCGTATGATTCTTAAAAAACACTTTTGAATGCTGGAGTAGACTGTTCCAGCGACGGGGGATCAGTCTACTCTTTCTGGAAGGATGAGGAATTTGGCTCTCAAAAATCTCTTTAAAAAAGGACTAAAAGCAGAGAACCTTATTGAAGTACTTCCTTACTTGTTGCTTGTTGGAATCTTTGTGGTTTTCGCAATCTTATATCCGCCATTCTCAAGAATAAGGAATATCACAGGTATTCTGACAGTCTCGAGCGTCTTCCTTCTGGTTGCCGCCGGAGAGACTTTTCCCATACTCATGGGAAGCATAGATCTCTCTGTGGGCGCCATGCTTTCATCCTGTGCGATTGTTGCCGCTTACTTCTTTCCTCAGGGTGGATTAGGGATGATAGTTCTTGCGATAGTCGTAGGATTCCTTTCGGGACTGATTAACGGTCTACTGGTGGTACTTCTGAAACTTCCGTCTTTCATCGTTACACTGGCGATGATGTATGTCTATGTGGGAATAGCTACTGGTCTAACAAATGGTTATAACATATCCATTAGAAACAGGGACTTTGCCTGGATTTCGACGGGACAGATGATCGAAGGCATTCCAAATGTCATTATTTGGGCCTTCATTGTATTTGCAGTTTTCGTATTCATAAGCAGGAAGACAGTAGTGGGAAGATACATTTTGGCAATAGGAAGCAACGAAGAGTCCGTGAAGAAAATGGGAATCAATACAAATAAATATAGGATAATCGCGTTCACATTCTCCGGGTTATTGGTCGGTATTGCCTCTGTTTTACTTTCTTCTTATCTGGGAATGGCACCAGCAAGACTTGGAGACAAGTACCTCTTCAATACGCTAATTGCCGTGGTCGTTGGTGGGACTTCCATCATGGGAGGTTCTGGTGGTTTATTGAAGACACTCATAGGGGTTCTTCTCATCAGTATGTTCGATAATGGAATGAGTCTAATTGGAAGTACATCGAATGTCCAAAACATTGCAAAAGGCATACTGCTAATCGCAGCCATTTCACTCGTAATGCTTCCTCATCGACGCGGAAGATTACTTCTTACCAAGTAGGCAGGGAGGTGGATGATGATGGATAATCGAAACAGGAAGCGAAAGTTCTTACTTTCAAAGTTGTGGACTCCCTTACTACTTGTGGTTTTGTTCTTGATATTCGGTTTGCAGTATCCAACATTCTTGTCTGCAAAGAACTTCAACAACTTGCTCGTACAGATGGCCATTCTGCTGATTGCATCGATGGGTATGTCTATGGTCGTTCTGATGGGAAGTATTGACGTATCAGTCGGAGCGACGATAACGATTACTGCCGTGGCATCCGCAATGGCTAGCTCTGCGCTAGGTGGCGCATCGATTATTGTGGGGATGATAGTAGGGGCTCTGGTAGGTCTGATAAACGGTTTTCTGGCTACTTTCCTGAAAATCCCGACGTTTCTATCCACTATCGCCATGATGGGAATCTTAAATGGAACTGCAGTTTTGATGCTAAAAGGGTCTCCTTACAACGTCCATTCGGAATCCTTTTTGGCAGTCGCAAGAGGCGGCTTTCTAGGTGGCATATCGAACTTGATCACTATACCAATCATTGTAGTGCTTATAACTATAATAATAACCAAAAAAACAGTGCTTGGCAGAATGATTTACGCCATCGGCAACAACGAGTACGTATGCCAGTATTCAGGGATCAGCGTTGTAAAGATTCAGACTTTTGTATTTATGATTCATGGTTCGCTCGTAGGACTAGCCGGGGCACTTGACGCATCAATGCTTGAAGCTGCATGCCCTTATACTGGTGATACTTATACCTTGCCCGTAATAGCAATCGTTGTCATGGGCGGCATTCCTCTTAGCGGAGGTCGAGGAGGACCAATCGGCACAGTTCTCGGAGCGATGCTGGTTACCGTTCTGATAAGCGGCCTGAATTTCATGGGTGTAACGCCTGAATTCAGGAACGTTGCAATGGGTGCTCTGATAATTGCCGGTGCGCTTATGTCCAATGTTGGAAGACCGAAGATGATCGCCGTTAAGTGATCTTCGATTCAAAAAGGTGATACTGAGAATGCGAGGTTTATCTTTATGGATGAAAAAGTAAAAGAAAATAGCAAAATCCTCTTTGAGATCAAGGGAATCGATAGAAACTATCCTGGTGTGCAGGCACTGAAAGATGTTACCTTCAAGATCAATAAGAACGACGTTATTGGATTCGCCGGTGAAAATGGGGCGGGAAAGTCAACTCTGCTAAAGCTTATAGCAGGAGTTGAACCACCCGATAAAGGAGAGATGTTTCTGGAAGGAAAAAAGTATGCTCCTCAAAGCTTCAGAGAGGCTAACATACTCGGAGTTTCGATGGTCTTCCAGGAGCAGAACCTTGTCCAAAGCCTGACTGTTTACGAAAATCTCTTTCTTTCACACGAGAAGAGATTCCAGGTGGCCGGTACTTTGAAGAAGAGGCAGATGATCTCCGAAGCGAAACGTTATCTGGAGAGTTTTGGGCTCGATATCGACCCCAGAAAAGAAGTCTCTAGATATTCATTCCATGAACGTCAGATGCTTGAGATCATCAGGGCATTTGTCATAGCAGACATGTACAAGATCGAGACCCCTCTAATACTTCTTGATGAACCAACTGCTGCGCTCCCAGAAAAGGAAAGAGAGATTCTTCTCGACAGAATTAAGAGTTTTTCAAACAAGGCAACATTCATATTTGTCTCACACCGTCTTTCAGAATTGATGAATGCCTGTAACAGGATTCTAATTCTCAAAGATGGGCAGCTGGTTGGAGAAGTTGATCCCGAGGTCTCGGAAGAGAGAGAGATCCACCCGCTTATGGTAGGAAGAGAGTTAAGTGCCGACACCTACAGAGTTGAAGATCAAAAGGAATTCAATGGGGATGAGGATCCCGTCTTGAGGGTGAGAAATCTTTCCAAGAAGGGCCTTTATGACTCTGTTTCTCTGGAAGTCCGTCGTGGGGAGATCCTTGGAATAGGTGGACTGATTGGCTCTGGAAAGAAGTTCCTGGGCGAGACCCTTTTTGGGGTGGGAGAGCCAACAGAAGGAGAAATCATTATAGATGGCCATTCCGTGTCTAAAGCCACGATAAGAAATATGACCAAGCTAAGAGTCGGGTATGTTCCTTCCGAAAGGAAGGAAAACGGAATAATCGGCTTGTCAACGGTTGCCAACAATCTTACGATTACAAGATTCAGTGAGTTCAGCAGTCGCCTGGGCTTTATAAACAACAGGCAAGAATCCAAATTGATCAAAGAGGGAATAGAGAAGTTCCGAATTAAGGCAACTAGCGAAGATCTGTGCTTTTCGTTGAGTGGAGGAAACCAACAAAAAATCGTACTGACCAAATGGATTATGAAGAATCTCGATATTTTGATTCTCGACAATCCCACCAGAGGCATAGACATCGGAGCAAAAGAGGAAATATACACCTTCATAAGAGAAGCGGCAAATAAGAACCTTGCCATCATCTTAATAACAGACGACTTGCTCGAACTCATAGGATTGAGCAACAGGATAGTAATTATGAAAGATGGAAACATTTCGCTTATCGTAGATGCCGATAAGAGGCGGAAACCAACCGAGCAAGAACTAGTAAGAGATATGGTATAAGAATAGCTGAGGTGGTGTAGAGAGATGAAGAAGCTGATCAATGATCCCAAAAGCGTGGTAATCGAAATGTGTCAGGGAATGGTGAAGGCTTTCCCGGAGAACCTTGCACTCGACGAGGAATTCATGGTGATTTCGAGAAAGAATCCCAACAAGAACAAGGTTAATCTGATCAGTGGCGGTGGAAGTGGTCATGAGCCGGCTCATGCAGGGTTTGTAGGCAAGGGAATGCTTGATGCGGCAGTATGTGGTGATGTTTTTGCTTCACCGTCTGTAATGCAGATCTTCAACGCCATAAAGCACAACCATTCGGAGCAAGGGGTCTTGCTGGTTATAAAGAATTACTCGGGAGATGTCATGAACTTCGAAAGCGCTGCTGCAATGGCTGAAGACTACGATATTAGAGTTGACAGCGTTTGTGTAAATGATGATATCTCAATCGAAAAGAAGGAAGATAGACGGGGCGTGGCCGGAACGATCTTCGTTCACAAAATTGCAGGCGCTCTGGCAGAAAGGGGAGCTTCTCTCAGGCAGGTGAAGGAGATCGCCCAAAGGGTTATTGACAATGTTAGAACTATGGGGATTGCACTCACTTCCTGCACCGTCCCTGCAAGAGGGAAACCTACTTTCGACCTTGAAGAGGACAAGATCGAGGTTGGTGTTGGAATTCATGGAGAAGCTGGAATATTCAGAGACAGCTTGCTCTCAGCTAAGGAAACTGCCGAACTGATTATCCAAAGAATACTTGGCGAATTATTCGTGTCAAAGGAAGAGGAGGTTGCCGTACTGATAAATGGATTCGGCGGAACTCCGCTGCAAGAGCTTTTCATACTTAACAACGAGGTAGCCTCGATTCTTAACAATAAGGGAATCGCAGTAGCGAAGACTCTGGTTGGAAACTACATGACATCTATAGATATGGAAGGCGCTTCAATCTCCCTTCTTAAACTCGATGAGCAAATGAAGAGACTTCTCTCAGCACCCTGTGAAACCGCTGCCTGGAAGGAAACGGAGGCCTAGAACATGACTGTAATCTCGAAGGATGAATTCATAGAAGTCGTTGGGATCGCTATCGACTCTATACTAAGAAACGAACAGTATTTCTGTGATCTCGATTCAGTTGCCGGCGATGGCGATTTTGGAGCTTCTTTGGCGAAAGGCTTCTCTGAAGTGAAGTCGAAGTGGAAGGATCTTGAAAAGAGTAATATTGGAACCTTTTTGAGAGACTGCAGCATGATAATAATGGAAAAATGCGGTGGAGCTTCCGGCCCAATTTGGGGCAATGCCTTTTTGAGCGCTTCGAGAGTTTCTAAGGGAAAGGAGAATCTCAAAATCGCCGACATTTCCGAGCTCTTCCAGGCGATGGTAGATGGAGTACAGAAGGTCGGTAAAGCTGAATTGGGAGATAAAACTCTTCTGGATGCGCTTATTCCATTCAAAGAATCTTTGAAGGAAAGCGCGAAGCTGAACGAACCAATAGAAGAGGCCTTTAAAAAGGCCGTAACCAGGGCAGAAGAAGGAGCCGAATCTACAAAAACGATAGTTGCAACGAAAGGAAGGGCCAGATATCTGGGAGACAGGAGCATTGGTGCATATGACGCGGGTGCCAGAGCAGTTGCAGTTATTCTCTCAGATATTCAAGAGAGCTTCTTCAACAAAACGAAGTGAGACTTTGCCGATGGAAGGTGATTAATTTGCTGTCAAGCATTTTCAGACTCTGTCGTTTCTTGTTAGTTATGTCCATGTTCATCGGAAGCTTTTGTGGAGCCTTCTGGGTCGATTCTTACCTGGATAATATAAGCACATCTGGAGTGAAAAGGATTGAAATAAGAAACTATAATACACAGGACGGCGAGTTGTGGATAAATTTTGCCACTCTGACCGCTGAGTACGATGAATCAGGAAATACTATCCGTGAGAGCAAAGTTGCCGGCGACGGTGTTGTGGAGTTTGAATATTCCTATCAGTACGATAGCGAAGGCAACATGATCACGATGCAGGGAAAAAGGGTAGTTAACGACTCTGTATTAGAACACGGTTATGAATACAAATACGACGAGGGCGGGAGACAGACTGAAGGAATTCAGTACTCCTCAGATGGTTCGATAACCTCGAAATACTCTGCAAAGTACGACGAAAGTGGAAACTTCGTCGAAGGAAACGATGTTCAGTATGATTCAACAAACAGCACAAAATACTTAGCCAGCTATAACGAACTCGGTTACATGACGTCGGAAACCAAGTATATAGTCTATGAGTATAAGGAAAAGGAAGGACTTCAAACTGAATTCAGAAATGAGTATCAATATGATGACCTCGGAAACTTACTCATGGAGATCGGCTATGGCAAGTACGGAGACTTCTCCTACAAGTACGGTTATGAGTACGATGAAGACAGCAATTTGATGAAGGCATACAACTACAACGAGAGCGATACGGTCATTTCCGTCTACGAAGCTTCCTATGATGATGAAGGGAATCTAGTAAGCTTCACCCTATCCGATGCAAATGGAAAGATACTCTTTAAGCATGAAGCTCAATACGAGAATGGCAATATGGTTCTCGAGGTCGACTGTCTTTCGGTGTCGCGCAATCCCGTCTACTCGGCCCAATATAATAATGAAGGGCTGAAACTGAAAGAAACTAACTATAACAGAAATATCGGTGGAAGTCCGCTAACTTACAGTTATGAATACCTATACGACGATAGAGGGAACTGTATTCAGGAAAGATATCTTGTTTACTTCGAAGATGAGGATCTGTGGAAACCGATAACAAAGACTGTCTATCTGATTACCTATTATGAGTAAAAAGAGACTTTGACATGAACCACGAGACTGTTTGTTTCTGAAAACAAAATCTGATCCAATGAGTTGCGTTAGAACCGCCACGAATCGAAGAAACACAAATGAATAAGTATCCTTCGCACTCATGGTTGGTGCGGTGGGAAAGCATAGAGCTTAGAGGTTATGGGTGCCTTGGGTTATGGGGCACCTTTATTCTTTTTTCTTTGGGAATTAGATCACAATTCTGGTTCTGATGAAGAATGTCTCACATAAAAGGCCCATTGGTGACCTAATTCAAAATCAAAAGGAGGTATTTTCGTGCTTAAAGTATTCTATTGTGGAGATCAGGTAATGCTGATCACAACGTACGTAAAAGGTATGAATTCTTGGACAGATGGAGTCGTACATGATGAAAGTTTCCATCTGAGAAAGGCCCTTGAATCGGATTCGGAAATCGATCTGACTTACTTGCCGACAAGCGAGGTACAGAGGAACTTCCCAAAGCCGGACGAGCTTGGACAGTACGACGTAATACTTTTCAGTGACGTTGGTACAGACACAGTAATAATGTACGAAGACAGATTTAACAACTGCCCTATGGGGATCGACAGGCTTGGTGCACTGAAGAAATGGACGCGTGATGGCGGCGGCTTCTGCGGTGTAGGTGGCTGGCTATCATTTGGAGGCATGTTTGGAGTAGCCAAGTGGCACAAGACTCCTGTTGAGGAGATACTTCCCGTCACCTGTTATCCCTATGATGATAGGGTCGAAATTTCTGAAGGAATGACTCCGAAAGTCCTCAAGAAAGACCATCCGATCTTCAAGGGAGTAGACTTCGATTCGGCGCCTCCTCTATTTTCCGGATACAACGAAGTGAAGGCAAAGCCCGAAGGAGAAGTCCTGGCAGAACACAACGGAGATCCAATAATAGTCACCGGTCAGTATGGAAAGGGTAGAACGCTTGCATTCGCTACCGATCCAGCTCCTCACTGGGGCCGTGGGATGGTTGAGTGGAAGGATTACGGTCAATTCTGGGTAAATGTGGTGAAGTGGCTTGGAGGCAAATAGTCATGAAAAAGATCATTAACTCCACTGACAATTTGATCACGGAAATGCTCGATGGAATTGTTATGGCATTCCCTAAGGACTTCAAGAGAGTTGAAGGCTATGACAAAGCCTTGATCATTCCAAGAGCACCCGTGAAAGACAAGGTAGGCATCGCAACCGGTGGTGGTTCCGGTCACCTGCCCCTCTTCCTGGGATATATAGGCGAAAACCTTCTCGATGGCGCTGCCGTTGGCGACGTTTTCTCATCGCCTTCGGCCGAAACTATGCTTGCAATTACGAAGGCTATAGACAGCGGGAAAGGCGTACTCTACCTGTACGGAAATTATGGTGGAGACATAATGAATTTCGACATGGCCGCCGAAATGGCCGAAGAAGAGGGAATCAGAGTAGAAACCTGCATCGGTTGTGACGATGTGGCATCGGCCCCCGCCGATGATGCCGGCTCAAGAAGAGGAATCGCCGGGCTGATCTTCGCATATAAGATTGCCGGTGCGAAGGCTGCCACGGGTGCCTCTCTTGAAGAAGTAAAAGAAACAACCGACAGAGCTCTGAATGTTATCAGAACAATGGGAGTCGCCCTTTCCCCGTGCACCATTCCGGCAGTCGGATTGCCAACTTTCGAGATTGGCGATGATGAAATGGAAATCGGCATGGGCATTCATGGAGAGCGCGGCATAAAGCGAGAAAAACTCAAGAGTGCCGATGAGATTGCCAGTTTCATGACGGAGAGAGTAATCGATGATCTTCCATTTGAATCGGGAGACGGAGTTGCCGTACTGGTTAACGGACTCGGTGCGACAGCACCTCAGGAACTCTACGTAACCTTCAGAAAGGTCAAGGAAATACTGGATCTTAAGAAAATCAAGATTTACAAGTCATTCGTGGGAGAATACGCAACCTCAATGGAGATGAAAGGTCTTTCGATAACTCTCTTCAAACTTGACAGGGAATTCAAGGAGCTCCTCGATATGCCGGTTCATTCGCCGATGCTTCTGCAGCAATTCTGAGGGGCGGTGATCAGATGAAAGAAGCCATTAGTGCAGCAAAGGTCTCAGAGATTCTAAATGGTGCCTGCAATTCACTGGAGAAGAACTATGTCGATGAGTTTAGAGCTCTTGACGCTGCCATAGGTGACGGAGATCTAGGCATCACTATAAGAAAGGGCTGCACGGCGATAATCGAAACTCTGAAGAATTTTCAAACTGAGGATATAGGGGCTCTGATAAAGAAGTGTGGAATTCAGTTCAATCAGGCAAATCCCTCCACTTTCGGAGTTCTGACGGCGAGCGCGTTCATTGAGGGGGGCAAGAAGGTTTTGGGTAAGGAGTCTCTCACTCTGGATGAAATCGCCGGTATGTTCAGGGCTGCACTAGAGGGAATTATGAAGAGAGGAAGGGCAAAAACGGGAGAGAAAACGATGCTTGATGCTCTTGAGCCTGCTGTGGAAGCTCTTGAAAAGGCTTCTTCTGAAGGCAAATCGATTTCCGAGGCCTTCGAGAAAGCAGCAGAGGCCGCGGAATATGGACTGGAAAGAACTAAGGACATGGAAGCAAAGAAGGGCAGAGCAAAAGCATTCGGCAGCCGTACAGTCGGCGAACAGGATCCCGGAGCAACAGTTGTTTATCGCTTTCTGAGGGAAGTTTCAGAAGAACTAAACAAATCTTGAAAAGGGGTGAAGGAATGAAGAAGAGAATTTTGATTTCGTTGCTTGTAGTTGTGACGCTCACTTTCTCAACAATGGCGTTTGCAGGAACGGAATATGCGAAAGACGTGACAGTTGCAATCTGTGGACATGGGCTTGAGGCAGAATCCTGTCAGAGAGATTTCCAGCAGGTGAAGATCGAATGTGCTCACAGGGATTGGGAGTTTATTGATGCAATGACTGTAAGAGATCCGGCCCAGCAACGTGAAACGATGGAGACCTTGATTCAGAAAAAAGTAGATGCCATCGTAATCATTTACTGGGACATGGAAGCTATTGCAGATCTCATTCTCAAAGCAACCGAAGAGGGAATTGGTGTCTACTGTGTTGATACTGAAGTTAAACCTGGAGTTATTCTCAGTTGTACACAGAATAACGCTGTTGCCGGAGCTCTAATGAGCTACTGGGGAATCCAGAGGCTAAACGAAAGAGGAAAAGTAGCAATTTTCAGTGGTAAGTGGCATATTATGAGACGAAGAGCCTATGTCGCTGCAACACTCTTCGAAAGAGATTGGCCGGCCATTGAGCTTGTTGCTGAGGAATTTCTACCTCTCGTTGGATACGAAGATAGTGCTTTCAACGTTGCAGTCAACTGGATGACGAAGTACGGAAACGACCTTGACTGGATATTTGCCGGTTGGGACACTCCTGGTCAGTATGCCGCACGTGCAATTGAACAGGCAGGATTCGACAAGGACGATATCTTCGTTACCGGTATAGACGGAGGTTCAGCTGTTTATTCTATGATAAGAAGTGGATCTCCATTTGTTGCCACGGTAAGTCAGCCATTCGAATACTACGTTCACACCGTATTTGAAGTCATCAACCAGGTAGAAATGGGAATTGGACCTGATCATCCAGACTCTCTCGTACCTCCGGGAAGAGTCATATATGCAACTCCATATGTAACAGATGAGACAAATGTTCCCGAACCAGGAAGTTCTATTCATGCTGTTTTCGGTTATTACGGAATGGACCCAGACGATCCAGATGCATGGTTCAACTGGCAAGACGCTGGCGGTCCATACAAGATTCAGTAATCGACCTGTTTTAGAGGCCAATATCGGGAGAGGATTCTCTCTCCCGATATTGATTCTGGATTACCTGGTGAAAGAAGGTCTAATATGTCGGATAAGAATGTTGTTCTGAAGACTGTATCAATATCTAAATCCTTTCCGGGGGTCAAAGCCCTGAGCAACGTAGACTTTGATTTGCTCGAGGGTGAGATTCACGCTATTTGTGGTGAAAACGGAGCAGGAAAGAGCACTTTCTGCAATGTTCTGACAGGAATAGTGAGACCAGATGAGGGAAATGTCATTCTCAACGGTGCCGAAGTGAGACTCACTCACCCTTCCCAGGCCCTCAGACTGGGGATAAGAATGGTTTATCAGGAGCGGAACCTCATTCCATATCTCACCGGCGCTCAAAACATCCTTTTGAGAGAGGAACCTGTCAAGGGAGGTTTCCTGATAGACGAAAAATCGATTCTTTCAAAAGCAGAGGAACTATCTGAACTCTACAATCTAAGAGTGCCTCTCGGCATCCCCGTTGCGCTTCTCAGTTCTGCGCAAAGACAGGCCATAGAGATTCTTCGTGCTTTCCTCTACAAGCCGAAGATATTGATTCTTGACGAGCCTACTTCCAGTCTTACCGAGTCGGAAGTCAAGTCGCTGTTCAGTGCAATCCATCAGATAAAAAATGAAGGTGTTTCCGTAATACTAATTACTCACAAACTTGAGCAAGTATTCGAAAACGCAGACAGGATTTCGATATTCAGAAATGGTGAGAGAGTAACCACAAGGGATAAGGAAGACCTTTCTGAGGAAGAGGCGATAAGACTTATGGTGAACAGGAATATTTCTAGCCTTTTTCCCGAAGTGACGAATCGTTCCGGGGACACGATACTACAGGTCGAAAACCTTAGCGGTTCGGGATTCCTTAAGGATATTAGTATTCACTTGAAAAAGGGAGAAGTTCTTGGATTATACGGTCTTATTGGTTCTGGAAGAACCGAGCTAATAGAACACTTGTACGGTCTGAGAGAAACAAAGACCGGCAGGGTAATTGTCAAAGGCAAAGAGGTTGATCCAAATGTACATAGAATGATAGAGGAAGGCGTCTTCCTCGTACCGGACGACAGAAGAGAAAAGGGACTGCTTACAAGTTTGAATCTGAAGAAGAATTTGACAATATCATATATTGATGAGTTCTCAAGACTCCTGGGAGTTGTCTCGGCCAGGAAAGAAAACTCTCTCGTTAAAACCATTCTTGACAAGAGTTCACTAAGTCTTAAGTACTCAAATATCAATCAGGATGTCCAGGTTCTGAGCGGCGGCAATCAGCAAAAAGTCGTCATCGGCCGATGGATCTCAAAGGACCACATGAGCGTTCTGATTCTCGACGATCCGACAAATGGAATCGACGTTGGGACGAAGTTCGAAATCTACAAGATGATCAGAAATCTTGCAGAAGAAAAGAGCGTAGGCGTGATTTTCATTTCTTCTGAACTCCCCGAACTTATAGGAGTTTGTGATAGGCTTTATGTCTTTAAAGAAGGAAGAATTTCTGGTGAGCTGTCTCGCGAAGAATTCGATGATGAAAAGATATTATCCATGGCTCTTTAAATCGCAGATTGCTAACTGCCAATTCAAGGGAGAATACCTGGAAGGGCTAGATGAGGAGGATAGGTCATGATCTCAAAAGAAAACCTGGCTTCAGTAGTGAGAAGATACGGTGTGTTATTTGCATTGATCATCGTATTTGCCGTATTCTCATTCATGGAACCTACCTTTTATAGTGTAAGAAATATTCTATCGATTATTAGACAGGCAAGCATAACGGGAATCCTCGCTATCGGTCTAACTACTGTTGTGATAGCCGGTGAATTCGATATGTCATTCGCATCACTTGCAGGGTTCTCCGGTGTTCTTAGTGTAATACTGATGGGAAAACTCTTCATGGGAGCAATTCCCGCGTGGATAATCTCCCTCTTGGTAGCTTTGGGAGTCGGTGCTCTGAATGGACTAGTAATACTTTTCATTGGGGTTCCGTCGATAATTACTACCATTGGAATGATGACGCTTCTTGCCGGATTTACGAAATGGCTTACGGGAGGATCGACCTACTACTCAGCGAAATTCCCGGAAATATTTCCATTCCTTGGAAGGTCTTTTCTCTTTGAGACAATTCCAATGCCGGTAGTAATATTCGCAATTATTATAGCTATTTATGTGGTTGTTCTTGAACATACGAAGATCGGAAGATTCTTTCACGCAGTAGGTGGAAACCCAAAAGCATCTGAGCATGTGGGTATTAAAGTTAGGAAGGTGAAGTTCATTGCCTTGCTGATTTCGGGATTCATGGCAGGACTTGCCGGAATAATGATAGGTTCGCTTCTTGGATCAGGTACTCCAGCTATGGGCGACGGATATCTTATGCCGGGAATAAGCGCAATGTTCATTGGAGCAGTCTTTCTGCGAGACGGAGTTCCAAATATCTGGGGAACCGTTATTGGCTCTCTTTTACTGTCAGTTCTGACAAATGGATTTGTTATGATCAATCTTCCTTTCTACATGAAGGAGATAGTACTTGGAGCGGTTCTAATTGGATCAGTAAGCATGGTAGCGATTTTCAAGAAAGGTTCCATACCAGGTGTGAATTTGCTTTAGAATCTTTCCTAGAAAAAGCGTTTGCAGGGAATTCTTACTGGCCTGTTGGAATTGTGAATGTCACTGATGGAGTTTTTTCTTAGATATTGACACCAAAGTATAACTGCGCTTTGGTCGATATTGTTACTTCGATCGTGCCAAAATTGCATTCATTTGCTGAGTGCGTTTATGATTTGCAAAACGTTTTTTCGGCATTATATTAGGGTCTACTTTCGCTGAATACTAGTTGTATTATAATTAGGTAACTGTCCGTCATTTGGCATGTGACAAACAAAATGATACATACATAATTTGATTGGAAGAATGCTGGAGCGTCTATGGAACACAAGTATCATTCAAGGCATTATGGACATGAATGGAATGTGGCCGCTGCAGTTCTTAAAGGCTGCAACACGAAGGAACTACTGAAAGAGTACTTCTCAGTAATGGGGAGAAGGTTCGGCATTTTCTTCGATGTCTTCCCCTATGGCAAGAGGATGCACGAAGCCACTGATCTAGATTCATTTCTGGATTCCGCTATAGAAGACATGAAAGAAGATAAGTGGTTAATTCAGAATGGGAACACATTTACGCTGACGGAAAAGGGAGAGTCTGAGGCAAAGAAAATGCTCGCCGAACTCCAGAATAGCGGCAGACTTCTGGAAAAAGCGACAAGGGCCGAAACTGTCTCGAGAATAACTATAGTTGTTCACTTCATCCTTGCTGCCTTGAAGCTTCCCACCGCAATTCTTTCAGGCAGTGTGGGTCTTCTCAATGATTCATTCGATACTCTTCTGGACGGAATCTCAAGTGTTTTCGTGTACTGGGGAGTGAAGAAGAACCATGAACATCTGGTGAGCCTGATTCTGTTGCTATTTATGGGAGCAACTGGAGTTTTTTCATTGATAGAGGCTTTATTCAGGCTCGTTTCCGGTGAGATTCCCTCTCCCGATCTCCTTACTTTTACTGCAGTGACAATTTCTGGAATAGTATGCGCTCTCTTGTGGTTCTATCAAAAATATTCAGGTCTTAAGAACCGATCCTTCCCACTGATTACCCAGTCGACGGATTCAAGAAATCATGTTCTAGTAGCTGTAAGTGTAGCAGTAGGCCTTATCATATCTCTCATGAGGATTCCCTACGCCGATGCCATAGTAGGATTGATTGTTTCCTTTCTAATTCTAAGAGGAGCAGCAGAGCTACTGATAGACCTTATAAGATCTGCCAGAGGAGAGGAGATTGACTTCGAAAGATATGGCTTTTCCCTCTTCAACAAGTTCAGGGCGAAACAGCTAAAGCGCTGGTTTCTTTTCATGATCGATCAGGGCAAGATACAGCCTCGTGATCAGCTGGAGTGCGAGGCAAAGGCATCTATGGCTTATCAAGATATAGAACCTCTTAGAGCCTTGGGAATTTCCGATTCACAGTCTGACGAATCGATCGTCAAGACCGCCCTCGAGGCATTGGATAAGGAAATGCTCGTAACTGAATACGACGGATATCTCAAGCTTACCGAAAAGGGCTCCGCCGAGTTGAGATCTACCCATACGTGATTGCCAATTCATAGGAACCGATCAATGTCTTCTCAAAGACTTCTTCTAAAGCCGTTTTTTCTCTCGTCAAGTACTCATCTGCCACGACAACCATGATTATCCAAGTAAAGCATTGATTAAGAATTAGCTAAGCGTTCGTATGATTATTTCTGTGTAGCTTTTTCAAAGAAACAAAGAGAAATCACGGCTTACAATTCTATATTGTGTACAACCCTATTGACAACTATGAAAACGGCGGAGTAAAATCATATTGTCAACGATTTAGTTTTGAACACTATATTACAAAATACTCTGATAGAGGTGAAAATGATGAAAAAGATATTTCTGGTGTTGGTTTTAATAGGATTGGTTTTTACTGGTTTCTCCAAGAACATCGTAGAAGTAGCGGTTTCGGCAGGCAATTTCAGTACCCTTGTGGCGGCGGTTGAAAAGGCGGGTCTTGTGGGCACACTAAATGGAGATGGACCATTTACTGTATTCGCTCCAACTGACGAAGCATTTGCAAAACTCCCGGAGGGAACTGTCGAAAGTCTCCTAAACGACATACCGACACTGACAAGAATTCTTACCTACCATGTGGTTCCCGGAAAGTATATGGCTTCGGACGTGATCTCTCTTGAATCGCTGAAGTCTGTCGAAGGCGGCTACATACCAATAAAAGTCGAAGAGGGCAAGGTTTACGTGAGCACTGCAATGATAACGGCAGTCGACATAGAAGCAAGCAATGGAGTAATTCATGTTATAGACACGGTCATCCTTCCCCCAGAACGAGAGACAAGAAGAATTCCTGAAATTGCTATCGATGCGGCCTCCCTTACAACACTGGTAACAGCACTTCAGGAAGCCGGTCTAGTAGAAGCGCTAATGGGTGATGGCCCCTTCACAGTCTTCGCCCCGAATGATGAAGCCTTTGCAAAATTGCCCGAAGGTACAGTCGAATCGCTGCTCAAAGACATACCGACTCTAAAGAATATACTCCTATACCACGTCATATCGGGAGAATATATGGCTGAAGACGTCCTGGGCATGAGATCTCTGACTGCTCTTAATGGCGGCCAGTTGATGATCAACCCAAACGAAGTCAAGATTCAAGGATCTGGGATACTCGTAACGGATATACTTGAGGCAAATGGTGTAATCCACATAATAGATTCAGTAATGATTCCGTAAAGTTAACCTCCTACCACCTCAAAGCGATAAGTAGATCTTGAAGGCGGAGCATATGCTCCGCCTTGTCCTTTAATATCGCATGCCGATCAACTATTCTCAAGCTGCAAAAAACTCTAGGAGAAGACCTTTCGAATAATTTAGAATTCTAATAGATAACATATGTTTATTGATAGGGGGTGGCTATGAACGGCAAGTTCTTTCCTGGAAACAAATACGACGTTACGGTAATTGGATCTGGACTCGGAAGTTTATCGGCTGCCTCTCTACTTGTTAACAGGGGTCTAAAAGTGCTCGTTGCAGAGCAGCATTATCTTCCGGGAGGATGTTGCTCGATATTCAGAAGAAATGACTTTACGTTTGATTCTGCAGTCGGCATGGTATTCGGATTTGGAAACCGCGGCTTCAATTCTCACAGGTTTGTTTTCAACGAGATCGGCGAAGACATTGAAATGGTAAGACACGAGGCCCTATACGCCGTGACTTTCGGAGAGAAGAGAATAGTTTTCTGGCCAGATCTGGATCGATTTATAGAAGAACTTGGAAATAACTTTCCCGGATATGAAGAACAGCTCAGAAGGTTCTACAACTATCTAGCCGACTTATATCATAACGTGATTGTTGCAGATCCGGTAATTGTCCCTCCTACTGAAATGAAGAAAAGCGACAGTCTCAGATCTCTGCTGAAGCATCCTGTACGACAGGCGAAAATGATCAGGCTTCTATTCAGAAGCACTGAAGAACTTATGCAAAAGTTTATAGACCCCGAAGCAAAGGAGCTTTATCAGTTTTTCGATGTTCTCACTTCCACCTACTGCTATACGACCGTAAAGGAAACCCTCGGCATCCTGGCCGTAACTATGTTCATAGACAATCATGAAGGAGGAGGCTTCTACCCTGTAGGTTCATCGCAGATGATACCAAACAAACTTGAGAAGGCGATCGAGAAAAATGGCGGTTACATGCTGTACGAAAACAGGGTTAGTGAGGTTCTGTTTAAGGATGGAAAGGCAGCGGGGATAAAGCTCGAAGATGGGAGCGAAATCATATCTGACTTCGTAATTTACGGTGGGACGGTCTGGAACCTCTATGGAGGAATCGTTCCCGAAAAGTTTGTTAGTCAGGAAAGAGTTAAATGGATGGAGTCTCTTGAGTCGACTTTTCCCGCCATGGTCGTGTAGCCGCCGTCGATTCTTCTGCTATCCCGGCCGGAACTAATCCGGTGGAGATGTTTGTAGAGGAATTTGACGAAATAGCCGAAAGCGATGTCACAGTTTATATCTCTTCGATTGACGAACCTTCGGTATGTCCCGAAGGAACTCACGTAATGTCCATGATAGCTCCCTCAAAGAAGAAGTGGCCCCCTCGCGGCACAAAGGAATACCGTCAGATGAAAGAGGTCGAGACCGAGAGGGTTCTTAAGCTAATAGAAAAGAGATTCCCCAGACTGAGAGAATCCCTGAAACATCTGGAGACGGCAACTCCAGTTACAATCGAAAGATATACCCTAAAGAACGAGGGGCGTGTTGGCGGTCCGAAGCAATCCATAGGTCAGGAACTGCTAAAGAGACTTCATGCCAGGAGTGAATGGGAAAACCTCTTTATCTGCGGAGATTCAACAGTTATGGGAATGGGGACACCTGCAGTTACGGTCTCCGGTATCGGCGCTGCAAACCTTGTTCTCAGAAGGCTAAGGATGAAAGAATACAGCTACAGGGAGCCTGAAGTTGAAAGGGTTCACTATACTTCGAGAAAGAGACGAGATTCAGTAGACCTTGAGAATACAGTTCTCGACAGAGAGACCGTTCCTGTGATTAGCAGTTCCTGCCAGCTCTGCGATATCCCAAATTGCACGTTAAGATGCCCCGATGGAAAGGATATTCGAGGAATTCTCAGGCGTCTCGAGTCGGGTAACTTCATAGGGGCGAAGAAGCGGCTACTTGAAACTACAGTCAACACACTGTGCTCAGAATGCGCCGGGTACTGCGAGAAAAGTTGTAGAAGACTTTCCTTCGATAAAAAGCCCGTACCAGTTAAAAGGCTCTTGAGCTGGCTTGAAAAGGAAGTGATTGAATGAAATTCGACTGTATTGTTATCGGTGCGGGAATAGCTGGCCTCAGTTGTGCCGCCTTTCTGTCCAAAGCGGGAAAGAAAGTCGCACTTGTAGAGAGAGCCGAAAAACCCGGAGGCTGTTCCTCCTCATTTGAGCACAGAGGTTACCACTTCGACAGCGGAATAAAGGCCGTGGAAAACGCCGGGCTTCTGTTTCCAATGCTTGAGAACTTCGGTATCCTGGATAATCTACAATTCGTAAAGAACAGAGTGTACGCTGGCTTCGAGGATAAAGTCTTTTCCATGGAATCGGACGAAAGCCTTCTGGAGTACTTCGACTTCCTAGGCAAACGCTTTCCCGAAAGCAGATCCGGCATAGAGGATCTGCTTAAGGAAATGGAAGAACTAAACAGCTTTATGGGTTCGTTGTCAGGCATGTCGGGACCGCTTTACGGAAAGACTACATTCCTGACAAAGTTGAAATCAATTCCCTGGTTTCTCAAGAACGGCAAGAAGCTTCTCGGCTTCTTGAAGAAACTGAAATACAACAATGTACCGTTTAGAGATTTCTTACGAGCTAGAATACTCGATGACGAACTGGTCAGTATCATCGATGAGCCCTTTTTCGACGGGACTCCCGCATTTTTTGGTCTTGCTTACCCAACGGTCTTCAGAGATTACTTCTATCCCAAAGGTGGAATAGAACGAATACCCCTTGAGCTTGCAGAGTTCATTAGAAAAAGTGGAGGCACAGTCCTTACAAACACCGAGGTTACGAAGATTCTTCTCGAACACAACTCACCGACCGGAGTGGTTACAGATACCGGGCAGGAGCTGAAGGCATCCTTCATCGTTAATGCTGCCGACGCGAAGCGTCTATACAACAGCCTCCTCCCTGAGAATGCCGTTGACAAAGACTTTATCCAAAGACTAAATAGAGCGCAGGTTTCCGATTCTGTCTTTTCCGTATTTATGGGAGTTGACACAGCTCCTGAGAATCTTGATCAACATGTAGAACACGTAATCTATGTTCCCGTCGCTGCAAAATACTGCGATTATGAATCTCCCGACTACTTCAAGACGGCGGGAATGGAGATCAGCATTCCCTGCCTTAGAGACCCGTCTCTTGCTCCAGAAGGCAAGACGGGAATAATTCTGAACCTCAATACAACTCAAAAGGCTATGAACCGCTGGGGAAATGATGTTTCTATAGAGACATATGAACGTACGAAAGAAGAGGTAGCCGATGATGTAATGGCCAACTTTTTTAGACTATATCCTTCACTAAAAGAGAAAATTGAGTTCAGAATCATCGCCACTCCTTTCACTATGGAAGAGAAGACCTTGAACAGTGGTGGTTCGATTACAGGATGGAATTATCATCCTTCCGAGACCTTTCCTTTGAGGGACTTCATGAAGATGAAGAAATCGATCAATACACCGGTGAAGAATATCTTTCAGGTAGGTCAGTGGAGCTTCGATCCGGCAGGCCTCCCTGTATGCCTTATTACAGCGAAACTCGCTGCGGACAGGGTGGAGAAAGCTCTTGGATAGTTCAATTCATAGGAGAATTAATGTATTGATGTTGCTCAGCCTTTTTCCGTGATAATGATATAATCTCTCAAATACTTTGCGGGGGCATTCTATGAAGAGAATCGCGGCGGTACTGCTTTTTGTCTTGCTTTGTGCGATTATATGTGCACGAGAATTCAGAAGCGTCGAAGAAATAAAGACATCCGGAGTATTACGGATTCTGCAAACGGAAGACTACTGGTATCCATTTTATTATCTTGATAGCGAAGGGAATCTCTCGGGCATAGACATCGACCTTGGAAGACATATAGCTTCTCAATTGGGCGTTGAAGCGGAGTTCATTCGAACTGCTTCAGGTCATGAAACTCTTGCAGAAAACCTTCGCTCCGGTGAGGGCGATATTATTCTCAGTTATTACTCATATTCGCCCCGGAGAGCAGCACAGATATTCCTGTCACGCGCCTACCTTACGGAGAGACTTTCAGTGCTGGTCGATACTCAGCTTTTCGAAGAGATCAAGAAGAACGACCCGGAGATGTCCGTTGAAGCCGCATTCAAGACTCTTAACAATCCAATGGTTTCAATATTGACTGTAGGAGACACCGTATACGAATCCCTTGCCGAACAGTACTTCCCGAATGCAAGAGTAACGGCCGTCGATAGCACCGAAGAGGCTCCAAGAAAGCTGATTCAGAGAAAGGGCGAAGCTTTCTTCCTGAACAATCTCTGGACTGAGTCCTTTCTCGTCAGAAACACATCTCTTATCCTCCATTACTCTCTTTATCTATTACCTAACGAAGATCAGATTGTGATCGGAGTGAGCCAAAATAACCCGGAACTTCTCGAATGGATAAATAGGTTTTTGAGCAGCGAATACAATCGGACAGAAGAGTTTGTCTCTAAGTACATTGACTTCGATCTCGTTTCGAAGCTATACGATCCAGTTGATGGAGACGGGAAAATTCTCCTGGTCGGCGATCCGTATAGATGGATAATTCTTGCTCTGCTACTCGCCTTTTCGATTCTAATAGTTCACAGTAGCCAGAATAAGCTACGAAGAAACAAATCAAGTGAGAGTGTTCCACACTGGCTGTTCAATATATGGACAATTCTCTTCTCAATGGTATTGGGATTCTATGTGGGCGGCACATTTCCCGAGATAATTGATTTCCTAAGTCCAATTGGAACCCTCTTTTTCAATTATCTTCTCTTCTGTGGCCTTCCAATTTTGTTCTGCGTTGTTACGCTCAACTTTCTCAAGCTTATTGAAAGATCAGGTGGAGCGAGCTTTATAAAACGATTTGCGATGATAATGCTCTTCTTCTTTGTGATAGGATCGGCGATCGGACTTCTTACGGCAATAGTCCTGAAACCCGGAGTTGGAATCCCTACGGAAGCTCAGGAAGCTCTTGTTTCTTCGATGAGAGAGACCGATCCTTATGAAGAAGTGGACCTCTCGGCAGGCTCCATAATATGGGCCTTACCTTCAAATATGATTGGTAATAGCGTAGTAAAGGCATTTGCAGAGAACAGAACCCTAACTATAGTCTTCTTTTCAATAATCTTTAGTCTTCTTTTCAATAATCTTTGCCTTCGCAGTGAGGTATATTCAATCTTCTAAGAGAACCGGTATCGTCACTTCGATAGAAACTGTAAATGATGCCTTCCTCTTTCTTTTCAGGCTTTCCTATTACGTTCTTCCGATAGGAATTTTTAGTCTCATGCTTGGACAGGCCTTGATCTTCATCCGAGATACTAAAGTTCTGATTGCGCTAATAATGCTTATAGTATGTGAAATTGTCTGTTTTGTAATCTGGTTTCTCATCGGGACATTCCTTGGAGCCAGGAAAGCGTCTATCTCCCCGAAAAAATACCTCGGAGTAATAAAGAAGCCGATGATGCTTTTGTTCGCCCTTCTCTCTTCTGTTGCCGTTATTCCCGAAGCGGTGAAGACATGTGAGAAAAGCGAGCATTTCAACGATGAGAATCAGAAAGGAGTGATTCCGCTGCTTCTTGTAATGTTTCAGCCGCAAACGGTTTCCCTCTTTGTAGTGGTAGCGATCTTCAACATGCAGCTTCTCGGGAAAACGCTGGGTACCGCAGATTATCTCTATATAATGTTTTCATCCATCATTGCCGTGTTTGCATCGATTGGCGTCCCCAGCCCACTAGACCTCTTCACTATCTCGATGGTTGTGCTTCCATTCAACATTCCTCCAGCTCAGGTGGTATTCTTTCTTCTGCCCTGGATGTACACGGGAAGAAGGTTAGATACCCTTGCAATGATGACCAATGATTTTGCCGCAGTACAGTTTTTTAGAAAGAAACAGACGAAGGATTCAGATACCGAAGAGTGATGTAGAAAGATTTTCCTCCGTTGTAGGGCAGATTTCTCAGTCTGAGTCATTCATCTGTTGCGGAACCACACACTTTAGATTGTCTTGAGTTTGCGCCTTTATATCATATAATCCACTTGTTTGGGCTCCAATACTTTCTACGGGGGGTTTCTCAATGAGAAAAGTGTTATTGATCATTTTCCTTTTTTCAATTCTATTTTGCTCTCATATTGTGGCTACGAAGATCATGGTCGTACAGAGCTATGATAGCGATTACAGCTGGTCTAGAGAGCTTCTTGAAGGTATTCAAGGTGTATTGTCCGATCCTTCTTTCGAGTGGAAAGTCTTCTACATGGATACCCGCCTTCAGACTTCGGAGGAATGGAAGATCAAGTCCGGAGTCTTGGCCTCAGAAGAGGCATCTGCATTCAATCCAGACATATTGATCGCTTGTGATGACAATGCGATGGAATATTTCGCAAAGGATTATCTCGATGCGCCGGTTATCTTTTGCGGTGTGAATCTCGATCCTTCGGTTCATTATTTAATCAACGCGAATCAAACCGGTGTAAGAGAAACAATCTTCGCCAATGAAACGATCTCCATGATACTTGAACTCTTTCCAGAAATTGAAGCTTTTCGATTTATAGGAGACGACAGCGAGACCTTTGAGGGAATGAAGGAGCAGTTACAAAATCTCGATTTGGGAGATACATCGGTAGAGATCGAAGGATTCAAGGTATTTGAGGATTGGAAAGAGTACGTAGAAGACGTTTCTCCGAGTGAAGCGGTCGTTCTTCTCTCAGTGAGGACTGTCGAGGACAGATCAGGCATTACAGTCAACGCCCGCGACGTCACACAATGGACAGCGGAAAATTCGTCCGGTCCGGTCTTCGGTGTATCTGACTTCATTGTTCGCGATGGAGCTGTCGGTGGAGTCGTAAACTCTGGATTTGAAGAGGGAAGGCGGGCGGCGATTCTTGCATCTAGTATCCTCTCTGGAACCTCCGTATCAGAAATTGAGATAGAGACTTCCAAGAATCCGAAAACACTATTAAATACCGAAACTCTCGGTAAATGGAATATCGAGCTCAATGTCGGCTGGACCGACATTGTCGATGAAGTTATTTCTGATTGGTCGATACCAGCCCAGAGTTTCCTAAACCTTATCATGACGTCTTTTGAAGAACGACTCTTAGGAATTATGAGTTCATTGAGGATTCTTGCATCCTGTGCTGAAGTAAAGTCTGGAGACTGGTCACTCATCCGCCCCCTACTTGAGAAATTCAACATGGAGTATGAAGGGCTTGCCCTATATGTTCTCCCTGATGGAGGATACTATACCGTTCAAAGAGACTGGACCGGCTTGAATCTGGCGAATCGCGGTTACTTTCCCGATCTTCTCGAAGGAAAAGAGGTACTGGGTTATCAGGTACTTAGTCGATCTACGGGAAAGAGATCGATAGTCTTCGCGGTTCCTGTTAAGGATGACGGTAAGATTTCTGCTTTCGTAGGCCTCTCTGCCTTCTTTGAAAACTGGAACTCCTCGTTGATAGAACGTTTATTACTGCTTCCAGAGATTCACTTCTACGTCTTTGACACTCAGAATTCACTTGCCTTGACAGACGACACCGCACTTCTCCTCGGTTCTCTGGACTACCCTGTGATCGGTCTGAGCGAGAGGTTGGAAGGACTCTCAACTGACGATGGGAGTTTGATATATTCCGACGGTGTGAACTTGAATACTGCGTATTTCAAGAAATCAACGCATGGTGGCTAGACATTTGTGATATCCAAACCGATCGCTGATGTTGCCGAAGAGAAGGACATGGATCTTCTACTAAAAAGTGTACAGAAAAGAATTCAGGAGCAGTTCAACCTCATGGACAGCTCCCTCGCAAAAGGAGCGGAAGATATAAGAAGCGTACTCCATAATCCTGCTGAGATGACAGAGATCTTGAAAGAGCTGTACTCAAACAATCCTCAGGTTGTGAACGTATCTTTCATAGATATCGAAGGGGTTCTGACGCACATATACCCGGATGAATTCAATTATGTGGAAGGAGACTGGATTGGAGATCAAGAACAGGTGACTGAACTCCATAGAACTGGATTACCGGTATTAAGCCAGAGTTTTATTGCTGTTGAGGGCTTCCCTGCTCTTGATCTTGAGTGGCCAGTATTTACTAAGGAAGGGGAACTCTCCGGTTCTTTAAGTTTCCTGATAAAACCGGAAACCTTCCTCGCGCCCCTAATAATTCCGAAGAACTATGAACCTTACGAATTTTGGGTTATGCAGCCAGATGGTTTGATATTCTATGATCAGGATGAAATGGAGATAGGCAGGAACCTCTTCACCGATCAGCTTTACAAGCCCTTTGAGGAGCTAAGAGTGTTGGGTAGTGAGATATCTAAAAAGGAATCTGGATGGGGACAATACAGTTTCTTTTCACGCGGAATGGATTCGGTTATTGTGAAGGAAGTAAGGTGGAGCTCAGTTGGGCTTCATGGAACACAATGGCGTCTGATACTTACGAAGGGCAATTGATTTATAATAGACCCGTTCTGTACTAACGGGTAAAGGTGGTGGATAACATGGCAGAGGTGAAGAAATTAGATTGGATTTCTCTTCTAGTGGGCTTCTTTCTAGTAATTGGAGGGGTGTTTTCTTTTAGTCATCCTTTAGCGACATTCTCAACACTTGCGATTATGCTTGGCATAGTAGTTCTTGTTAGAGGGATTGTTTTAATAGTCGCCTTCTTCAAAGTGGAGAACAGAACTGGAGCAAAGGTGTTTTTCGCTCTAGTTCTCGGAATATTCTTGGTAATTACTGGGATCATATTCTTGTTCAGACCACTCTTTGCAGCTAATGTTTTCGCTTTCATCATAGCCATCTGGTTCATAGTCGATGCGATCAATAACCTTATAAACGCTGACAGGATTAAACCTGCAGGAAAGGGGATCTATTTTCTAAGCATAGTCTTCAATGTGTTTGTTCTCATTGGAGGTGTAATTCTTGTTTTGCATCCTCTAATTGCTGGTCTTTCAGTTGCAGTACTGATTGGGATCACTCTGCTGGTTTTCGGTGTTAATCACATTGTGTTGGCCTTTATAGGTAAGGATTCTGAATAATAGAGGTTTTACGCTTCTATTGCACAGCACAATTAATACAGATTACCTCTCTTCATTTAAGCGGGATCACGAGTCAAATCTACTCCCATTTTAACCTTTAACACTTTCATCTAGAGAACGTAAATGAGTGAGAAAATTGTCAGTAGTAGTTGTTGCTTTAGCGGTATTTCTTTCTGTTCGACTGGATGTACTGAGTTCCTTCTTTCGCCTGAAAGGAACAAGGGCATGGTTATTTCAGGTAGAAGTATGGACTTTTCCTATCCTCTGAACTCGAAAGTTGTCTTCTTCAACAGGGATGATAGTTTTAGCAGCCACATGCCCGATGGGTCTGAAGCCGTCTCGTGGGAAAACAAATATGGATTTGTTGGATTGAATGAAAACGGATTGTCTTTGAGCGCCCTTTGGTTACCGGGAACAGAGTATGAAGAAGTCTCTCGGGATTCAGAGCCTACAAAGGTTATAGAGCTGTTCGATCTTCCTTCCTGGATTCTTGGAACTTTGAGACACTCGAATCAGTTAAGAACGGTCTTGAAGAAATGACTATTTGGGGAGAATCAAATGAACTTCTCGGGGAAGTTCCCCCCCTCTTCACCTTTCTTTACATGACAAGTCTGGTGGAAGCATGGTTGTGGAGTTCATTGATGGTGAGATGAAAATCTATGATAATCCAAATGCAGTTCTCACGAATGCTCCGGAGCTTCCCTGGCATCTGGAGAACCTGAGAAACTACGTCAATCTAAGTGCATATATGAAAGAAGCTGAAATCAATGGGATAACATATAAGGGAATGGGCTTTGGCAGTGGATACGTTGGAATTCCCGGTGATGGAACTCCTCCCTCTAGATTTGTTAGGATAACTCTTTTAAGAGAGTTTTCTAATCCGGTTGAAACCGAAGAGGAAGGAGTAATGCTTGCCCTTCACCTTCTAAATACAGTGGACATTCCTGCAGGAGTTTCAAAAAGAGAAGGAAGTGGTCCGGCAGCTTTTGAGAACACTCAGTGGGTTACCATAAAGGACAACAAGAATTTGAAGCTGTATTTCAGGTCTTACGATTGTTCTTCTCTGTTTCGTTGTAGAAAGGTTGATTTCTCAAACGGTACTGAGTGTAAGCCAATAATCGGAGATAAAGAATTCTCAGTCACGGATGCTTATTGATTGCCTGGAAAGACTGTAATAGTCTGTAGATCCATATAATCAGTTATACTAACTATTTTTGGTGTTTTGTTTTTCGATAGAGTGTTCTTATAGGTCTTTTCTTTATTCTATATATCTTTATAAATAATAATAATTAGGTATGTTCAAAACTCGTCGAAAACTCTCAGACGTCTTCTCTGCAAAGTATTTGAGGTCATGTTCAAAACTTTTTCGCTTTGAACATTGATTGTAGATAACTCTGATAGGCCTCTTGAGAAGATATTCTTGAAGTTGTTCAAAAGATTGATAGCTGTAATAAGCCATTATGGCTGAATGTATTAATATATGTCAGAAAGTGCTGAAGAACTTATGGAACAGTCATGTTCAAAAGGAAGTCGACAGAAGCAAGAAATGCAGCAAAATGATACTGCAATTGAGCTATGAGACAACATTTTTGAACATGCGTAGGAAGCCATTTCAAGGTGATTATTGTCGAAAAACAAGGGTTATGAACGTTGTATGTTCAAAAGATCGGTTCATTTAGGAAAGCTATTTCCCTATAATCGAGATTATTTGAAGACGATTTCAAAGAGCAAAAAAACAGGGTGTCGCGATTTCTCTACATAGTATGGTTGCGACACCCTGTTTCGGTACAACTCCCGTTACGTTGCCTAACCCCTTCTGACTCCATTAAGCCCTTCAAATGTCTTCTCTAGAGCAAGATATGATTCTTTGAACAGGTCGTAGAGTCTCAGGTAATCTTCTTGCTGTTCCCCGATCGGCTCGATTTCTTCGACATCAACGACGAAATTCCGAACCGCGGAGAAATTAAAAAGACCGGCACCTACTCCGGCAATCATGGCCGCCCCGATAGAAGTAGCTTCATCGACGTTTTGCGGAATGGTGATAGTCTTTCCGAGAATGTTTGAGATCATACGCTTCCAAATTCTGCTTTTTATAACTCCTCCAATAACCCTGATCTTACCTATCGGCAAGGATTCTTCCAGACTTTCCAGAATCCATTTCAGATTCATAGAAACGCCTTCGATTACTGCTCGCACGATATCGACCTTCTTGTGGGAGGCAGACAATCCTATGAAAGTACCTCTTGCATGGGAATTCCATATGGGACTTCTTTCTCCAAGCAGATATGGAAGATACAGTACTGATTCACTGTGACAGTGAGATTCACAGAGTTGGTTGTCAAGATGAGAATAGATATCAAGATCGCTTTCTTTTGTGGACCCATCACCGTAAAGAATATCCTTAATCCAGCTGTATGAGGTTCCGGCAGCCTGCATAGTGCCTGACTGAAAGTAAAGGCCTTTTACTGCATGCGCCCCAGAGAACACACGCATTTCCTTCTCTAGTAGAGGCTCTTCGGTTATTGTGGAAATCCAGGCGGAGGATCCAAGGTATAGGTAGGTGTCGCCCACTTCAACGGCGCCTGCTCCCACGGCCGCGCTGCAACCGTCTCCTGCTCCGAGTATTACTTTGCATGAGTTTGGAAGGCCGAGGTCCGCCGCCACTTCTTTCTTTATTTCTCCCAAGTCGGTAATGGAGGCGTATACATCAGGGAGCTTTGAGCTTTCAGTTCCGAGAGCGAAAATCAGTTCTTCAGACCACTCTAACCTCGAGATATCAAATAGAGCTGTCATAACTGCATCGGAAAAGTCTGTCGCAAACTTTCCTGTCAGGCGAAGGTTTATGTAATCCTTTGCCTGAAGAAACTTGAAAGTTCTTTCATATAGATCGGGTTCGTACTTCTTTAGCCAGGCTATCTTCAATCCCTGATAGGTGGGCGAGAGTCTGGAACCAGTTATCTTGTAAAGATCGCTTTCCGGAATTTTAGATAGAAGTTCTCTTGCCTGTTCGGTGCTTCTCGAATCTGCCCAAATAATTGCCCTTCTGAGCAGTTTGCCCGATCTATCTACCGGCACTACTGCCATCATCTGCCCGCTAATACTGAGTGCAGAGATATCTTTTTTGTCGATTTCTGCCTTCTGAATGATTTCGGAAGTTGTCGTGCAAAAGGCAGTCCACCATGCCTCGGGATCTTGCTCAACCATTCCGGGACCGGTGTAGAAGGTTTCATAACCGGCGAAGGATGAAGTGAGAAAAGATCCTGTTTGGCTGAACAAAGTTGCCTTGTCTCCAGTTGTACCCAGGTCATGTGCCATTATGTACTTCAAGAATTAACCTCGCTTTCAAACAAGATGGGAACTCATGATTTCAGAGGAACCCATTCACGGTCTTCAATTGAATCCCAATCTGCCTCGAAGTTTTCGATTGCCTTCAGTGTTCCGCTGTGTGAGAAGAACTCGTTGTACATAGCTACTGGAAGCGACATTCCGTATATAGGTAGCTCGGCCATCTTAGAGATTTGTGTCAGAGTCTTGAAGCTTGCAGCGATTAGTTTTGTCTCGTAGCTCCCGTTGGACAATACTTTCTGCATACTCCCAACAACAGAGAGATCTATTCCCAGGTTTTCGATCCTGTTCGCATATGGCGCCACATAGTCGGCGCCCGCTTCTGCAGACATCAGCACTTGAGGAACGGAGAAGACCCCGGTAATCAATGCATTTATATTCATCTGCTTGAATTCTCTCAAGACCCTTATGCCTGTTCTCGAGAAGGGGATCTTGAGAATTATCCTTTCGGGGTCCAGCCTGAAGAGTTCATTTCCCTCTTTGAGCACTTCATCGTGACCTCTCGAGGCGCACTGGACAAAGAGAGGGCCCGTAAACCTATTCAACATATCTTTTATGACTTCGAGTGGTTTTCTTCCCGTTCTCTTCAGAATACTTGGATTAGTGCTTATCCCAGAAAAGAACCCTAAATCGAACAACTCACTTATCGCTTGGACGTTTCCATCATCTATAAACAGCTTCATTTCTGCCTCCATTCATGTTCTTTTCATGCAAGGTCGGCTCTCCCGGGGTATTTTTCGTTGAATTCCCTGTATATAGTTATCGCGCTGCTGGAACCAAAGATGTCAGCTCCTGCGGCCATGAACTCCTCAACTTGAGAGAGAGACTTCACTCCTCCCGATACCTTTATTCCTTTTTCATCTCCCACAACTCTCTTGATAGTCCTTACATCCTCTACCGTAGTGGCTCTTGAACCGTATCCCGTACCTGTCTTGACGAAGTCGACGTAAGGAAGCTTCATCAGAATAGAGCAAGCCTTTTCAATTTCGCCGGTATCGAGATAAGATACTTCGATGATTACTTTGCAGACGACATCTCTTAGAAGACCGGAAAGATAAGAGAGCTCCCTTTCAAAGTAATCCCAGTCTCCAGACTTCATAGCGGAAATATTGGCCGTTATATCTATATCTCTCACTTCGGGGCCGAGCCGAAGCGACTCCCTAATCATATAAGCCTTCGTTTCCGTCGTCTCAAATCCGAAAGGAAAACCCGACCCGCAGGCAGCCGAGATATCCGTACCTCTGACTTTTCCAACCACTCTGTCCATCAAGTACCATGGAACCACAATCGCTCTGAAATCACAGGAGACACTATCGTCTATAAAGACTTCGGACTCCTTGATTGTAGCGGTCGCCTTCAGAAGCGTGCTGTCGAACCTTTTCGAGAATCTGGTAATGGTCTTCAAAGATGCACCTCCATGATCGAAATGAATGATAAATACAACAAACAGCCATTAGTAGAATATGAGAGCGTTCTCATTTCTCATTCAGTACAATTATAACCAAAAAAATCAAGAAATGTGTAGCCAATTTGAGAGCCACTTTCAATCGTTTATTGAACTTGACATAACTTAAGATAATAAGATAGAATAGATCGAAGGATATGATACCGTTATCAGAAACGATTTTACTAAGCACGTGCATTTCGAGTGGGTGATGGAGCATGGCAGCAACGCTGGACGACATTGCGAAAGAGACGGGTCTCTCGAGGGCAACGGTAGCGAGGGCGATCGGGAAATATGGATACGTCAGCAAGAAGGCGAGAGAAAAGGTCATAGCGGCTGCAAAGAAACTTAACTACAAGCCAAACTACATTGCCAAGAGCATGGCTACCGGTGAGACGAAGAATATCGGATTGATCGTGGGCGATATTCAGAATCCCTTTTTCTCCACGATAGCGAGAGCGATAAGCGATGTCATTGTCCCAGAAGGGTACAGTTTGATTGTCACAAGTACCGACGAAAAAGTGGAGGTCGAGAAGACATCTATAGATCGTTTTTTTCAGAAACAGGTAGATGGCTTGATTCTCGCCCCGGTGTCGCGTAGCAATTCCGATCATTTGAAGGAACTTGTGAAGTCCGAGATTCCCATAGTGCTGATTGACAGAATCATTGAAGGCCTTGATGTTGACATGATTGTAAGCGATGACCTCGGTGGAGGTTTTGAGGCAGCTGAATATCTTTTGGAGCTTGGTCACAGGAGAATCGGTTTCCTTTCGGATAGGCTCGACATAAGTACAAACTACGATCGGATTGCCGGATACAGGGAAGCGCTTTCAAAGTACGGAATAGAGGAAAAGCAGTCGTGGGTAAAACTTGGCGGCTTTACGGTTGAGGGAGCTTACAAAAGCGGCGTCTCTCTACTGGGACAGAACAAAGATATCACGGCGGTAATAGCAACGAACAATTATATGGCGGCGGGACTGCTTCTTGCTGCGAAGGACATGGGAATTGAGGTTCCGCGAGATATATCGGTCATTAGCTTCGATGATATTGTTTGGTTTGATCTATGTAATCCTCCAATAACATCTGTGGCTCAGGATACGAGAGAGATTGGCAGTATGGCCGCGAAAAGGATACTGATGAATATCAGAGGTCAGAGATATGAAAAGGGACTCACCAGACTGCCTACACGACTCATCATAAGGGAATCATGTACCTCACCAAGAGACTAACTAAACTCTTGATAGATATTCGGAGGTGTTTGGAATGACAATTGAAGATTTTTTGAATAATGCAAAACAAAGCATACTCTTTACTGCCCCTTCTCTTGAGAAGGATCTTTCCGCCTTCCTAGAAGAGCATGCGGAAAGAATCAAGAATCTTGCGAAGACTGCTTTAGATAAAGGCTTTAAGCAGATTTACTGGGTGGGTAGCGGGAACTCCTGGTGTAATCTCTATTCAGGTGATTATATACTCAAGAAGATGACCGATCTTCCTTCTGATTACTACAAGAGCTATGATTTCATCTGCTTGAATCCTTCTAGACTTGACAAGGATGCGCTGGTAATACTCGCCTCCTTCTCTGGAAATACCGAAGATACTGCGGCAGCACTTAGATTTGCCAACGAAAAGGGAGCGACAACGATTTCATTTACAAGCAAACACGACAGCATTCTGGCAAGGGAAGCCGACGAATCGATAGTCTACGACTCTAATGGACTGTTTATACTTCCACTCGCCGGAGCCTTCATTTTCAGTCTTGAAATAGCCAGGCTCAAAGGGAGAGACGTTTCGAAGTTATACGAACAGATAGAGATTATGCCTGAACTGCTTGGCAGAATATACAAAGAAGAGGAATCAAGGGCCTACAGGCTGGCGAGAAAGTATCAGGAGAGCGACCTCTTCTACGTTCTCGCAAGCGGGGCGGCCTACGCCATAGGCTATAAGTTCGGACTGACTGTCTTCATGGAAAACATGAGAGTCAATGCTTCATTCATTGAAACGTCGGAGTTCAGACATGGCCCTGCGGAAATGCTTGACGGTCACAAGCCACTGATGGTCTTCCTTGTGGGGAGCGACGAGTCGAGAGATATGAGCGAACGGGTTATAAAAATCGCTGAGTCTAACGGCGCGGAGGTAATACGCTTTGATGTGAAGGATTATGGAGACTTCGACCCGCTCTTTGCCCCGTTCCTTCTGATGATCCCTCTCCAGTGGTTCGCAGTATATTCGGCCTACTACAGGGGTATCTTCGATCTCGATGAGAGGGTTCTTATGGGAAGAGGAAAGATGTCGACGGGTAATCAGATAACCTGGCCATGATTTTTTCATAACAGGGAGGGTTGAAGGCAGATGAGATTCGAGAACGTACTGGTTGTTGATCCTATCGATGGAGAGTTTGTGGGAAGTGTAGAAACTGAAGAAAACGTAATCTCGGAAATTAAGCGAATTCAAGGGACTCAAGAATTCGAAAGAATATTGATGCCGGGATTTGTCGATCCTCACACCCATGGCTCAGTAGGTGTGGGCACTCTCTCTATGAACGGGGAAGCTTTAAGGAAGTGGGAGAACTTCCTTTACACTCAGGGAGTGACTTGTTTCTTGCCGACTACTATGTCATCGACTCCTTCGGCCATCCTTTCTGCTGCTAGAGTAGTAAGAGATTACATAAAAAACAACACTCTGACTTCAGTTGGGGGCATTCACTATGAAGGCCCCTACCTGAGTCTAAAGAGAAAGGGAGCTCAGAATCCAGAACTCATTCGAAGCATCGACCTGAAGGAAATCGAGGAGACGCTTATCGAATCGGTGAAGCTCATCACCATGGCTCCGGAGCTCGAGGGCTTCTCGCAGGCGCAAGAACTGATACAGAAGCGTGGAATAACTCTTTCTCTGGGACATACCGATGCAACGTACGAGGACATGGAGAGAGCATATAATCAAGGCTGCGATAGAATAACCCACTTCCCTAACGGGATGAACACTCTTCATCACAGAGAACTGGGCTGCGTTGGAGCTGTTCTTTTGCTTCCTTTTTCGGTAGAGATGATAGTGGATGGGATTCACTCTTTGCCGGGTTTTGTGAAGCTTATCTATGGAATAAAGGGCCCGAAGAAGATTATGATAGTTACCGATACTATCGATGCGACGGCCATGCCCGATGGAGAGTATGAACTGGGAGGACAGAGAGTCTTTCTGAAAAATGCAAGACCTACTTTGGAGGACGGAACAATAGCCGCTGCTGTGCTTGTCTTCAGCGGAGCTGTCAGAAATTTCAGGGAATTCACGGGATGCTCACTGAAGGAGCTTGCAATGGTATCCTCCCTCAATTCTCTGAATTCTATTGGCATAAAGGATCGCGGAAGAATCTCCGAGGGTTATCGCGCAGATCTGGTATTGCTAGACGAAACACTTGAAGTTCAAGAAACCGTTCTGAACGGGAAGACTGTATTTAAATCCTGAATAGAATTCTTATCAATTCAGCTGCGGAGGGTCTTATGGAACCAATAAAAGTGTACATCGTTGACAACGGTACGGCGGAGATCAAGACATTGTCTGAACGGATTTCCAAGTTGAGATGGAATATGCACGTAGAGAGGGTTTCAGAGGATCCCTTGGTCGGAGAAACCTCAAGGTCCAATAAGTTTTATACGCTGAACAAGTATCTCAAGAGAAAGTATGAAGGGTTTGCCAGCCTGATTGACGATATGATCTTCCTGGTGAGCCTCGACGATCCTATGAGGCCCGGCAGGATAGTCGAAGCTAACAACAGTGCAGCCGAAAAACTTGGATACTCCTACGATGAACTTCTGGAGATGAGTTTCTATTCAGTGGCCGGAGATCTTGATTCTCAGATAAAGAAAATAAGGGCCGATCTTCAGATAAAGGGAATGTGTACAACTGATTCGTTTCTCACTATGAAGAGCGGGGAGAAACTTCAAGTGGAGATTTGCTTGAAGGTGCTTGATCTTCAGAACTCCATAGTCACAATGGTTGTGGCCCGAGACACGAGTGCATTCAGAAAGGTGGCCGCAGAACTCCAGTGGAGACAGAATTTCGAACGAGTGATTTCAGAGGTTTCCGGAGCGCTAAAAGAGTATGAGAACATAGACGATGCGATAGAAAAGGCGCTTGGACAACTAGGCGAGCTGACTTCCGCAGACAGATCCAATGTCTTCTTGTTGGACTGCAGGACCAATTCGACCAGGAACACCCACGAATGGTGTAAAGAAGGCGTCAAGAGCGCCAAACCCCATCTTCAAAACATGCCGTTCGAGGAGTTCTCCTGGTGGATAAAGGAAATGAAAAAAGGCGGGGTACACTCTTATGTAGTCAGTGAACTCCCAGAGGAGGCAAGCAGAGAAGCCGAAGTTCTTGCGCAGCAGGGAGTCGTTTCACTTGTCGTCATTCCGATTTTCTCTCGGCAGATGCCCGTCGGTTTCGTCGGACTGGAAAGGCTTAGTGGCCAATTCGATTGGAGCAAGGCAGACATAGAGCTTCTTGAGGTCTTCGCCGGACTGATATCCGGAGTAATAGAATACTCGAGATTCATGTGAAGGACAAAAAAACAACCTAGAGGGGGAAAAGAAGTCAGAGGTGTGAGGACAGAGGTATGAAGATCAAGATCGTTCTGAAAACCTCACAATCCGTCTGAACTTGTTTCAGCATCGCGATCCTAAGAACCGCTGTACGCTTAAGATCAAAAACCCGCTGGTCGCTGATGAAAACAGCGTTGCCCGTCAACGGTCCACCGTCTTCAGCTGAGAAAAAACCGGTTCGTGGTTGTTCGTTCTTGGAACCAGATCCCTGATCAAGTTCCGGATGACAGCGAAGGGTTATTCCGAAAACCACTTCGTTATTACGATACGACAAGTCTCCGAAAACCGCTGCCTTGAGATAACGTTTGGCTATTCCGAAAACGCCAGATCATGTCATCAAGTAGGAACCGTCCTTCGAAGAACAGTTGCAAGTTGCCTGTTCCAAGTTGCAAGCCCAAGAATAAAAAATCGTCAAAGAACGGTTCTTCGTTCCGACGCTACGCGTCCAGGTTTTTGGTTCTACATCAAGGATTCCGCGTCTCTCATGCATTCTGAACTTGTTTTAGCATCTCGGTCCTTCAATAAGACGAGTCGAGAAAGAGCATTGTCGAGATTTTGCTGCGCTCACCGAGAGGGCGAGAGCACCGTCTCGCCCTGTCTCCTTATCTCGTGGTCCTTAACGAAGAACTTTGACACAAAGTGTCGAAGAATCGTTTTTTCCAGCGTACAGCCTTCAGCGTTTCTTATCCAAGCGGCTCTTTTCCCGCGAAGCGGGCATTGCGACCTGGGCCGTTCTTGCCCAGCCTTGCGTCTTGTGTATTGTTGTAGCCTCACTTCCTGCCGGAGGCAGCATCACTTCTGATCTTGATGCCACCAACCCGCTATCCCCAACCCCGGTCTTTCAATAGCCCAGATCCTGAACAGGAGCATTTGAGGATGACAAAATAAGTTCGTTCTGATCAGATTACTTTAATTTGCTCGCTCTTTTTCTTTGGTTTTTGCCTCCTGGTGCGTAAGCGCCAGCATCACTTCCTCGCGCCAGCGAGCCTCACTTCTTGCCGGAGGCAGCATCACTTCTGATCTTGATGCCACCAACCCCCTACCCCCGACCATGGACTTTCCTTGCTTCTTATTTCGTAACTGTTGTGTTATAAATGAAATAGTACGTAATCGAAATCATAGGAGCGAAGATGAAACGAGTCAATATTCTAGATGAAAGCATGATGAGCGCCCTTCTTAAACTCGCCTGGCCTGCGGTTCTTACCATGCTCTTCCAGACCGTTTACAACATGGTCGACGCCTACTGGCTCGGGAAGCTAGGAAAGGTAGAGATTTCCGCACCCACAATTGCGTGGCCGGCAATCTTCTTACTGATCTCCATAGGAGGGGGGCTTGCAGTAGCGGGACTGGCTCTCGTCTCTCAGAATCTTGGGGCAGGAAGAAAGGAAGAGGCCTCTCATGTAGCCGGGCAGGTGATATCCATAAGCTTCGCCGTCGCTGTGATTCTCGGTCTTCTCGGTGCGATCTTTTCCGAGACCGTCTTGAAGCTCCTCAATATTCCGACAGAACTGCTTTCAGTAACCAATACATATATGAGAACGATCTTTCTAGGGGCTCCCTTCACCTTCACGATGTTCACTTTCAACTCGCTCTTCACCGCCATCGGGGATACAAAGACACCGATGTGCTTGATGGGTTTCTCTGTAACGGTGAATGCACTTATCGATCCTCTCTTGATATTTGGTATAGGCTTTCCTAGACTGGAGGTCTTCGGTGCAGCTCTTGCAACTGTAATTTCAAGAGGATTTGTTGTGATCGTTGCGACAGTCATTCTATTCAAGGGAAAGAGAGGATTTAAAGTCAATTTCAAAGATCTTAGGCCGAAGTGGAAGACTCTTACCCGCGTCTTGAGGATAGGTCTCCCCTCTTCTGCCGGACAGTCGATAACGGCTCTCGCATTCCTGATAATCACTTCAATGGTTGCCGGCTTTGGTTCGGTGGCGACCGCCGCCCTGGGTGTGGGGAACAGGATAACATCACTTGCAACGATGTTCTCTTTCGGCCTTTCCCAGGCAACGTCATCGATGGTTGGGCAGTACCTAGGCGCCGGAAGAAAGAATGACGCTTATTCAGTTGTATGGAAGGCGACCGGAATAAACGTGTTGATTGTTGGAGTGATCAGCACCGGCACGTTCTTTTTCGGGAAGGAAGTGACGGCGTTTTTCATCAATGACCCGCTTGTCTTGATTGAAGGAGAGAAGTACTTCAGAATAGTCTCCTTCTCCATACCTTTCTTCGCAAGTTACAACATCTTCGACATGGCTTTAAGAGGCTCAGGCCATACGATTCAGTCCATGATTCTCAATATCACAAGACTTTGGGGAATACGCCTTCCTCTGATATACTTCTTCGGTCTGTCCATGGGAACCACAGGAATATGGTACGCGATGTTCTTAAGCAATCTAGTGATTTCCTCTGTGGCGGCCATGGTTATCTTCATGAAGCGTTGGCTGAAGCCGGTAATTTAGTCTCAACTTTGACAGCAAAAGGCAAGAAATCGCAGGAAGAAGTTGTGAAAGTCTCATAAATTCGTCGTAGATACTCGAATCACTTTTGAAATGCAGTGCCACGTCGGTTTTGTTGTCACTTTGTTATGACTAGACTTGTACCTGTGCTGGATGATATAATATAGGTGCCATGTTTCTCAGACTGAAACACTTCAAAAACAAAGACGGTTCCACCAGGAGTTACCTGCAGCTCGTAGAGAATATACGAGTAGGGA
>NZ_DIXC01000001.1 GCF_002435945.1 Mesotoga sp. UBA6090 | reverse complement strand
ATATAGCACATTCTCAGGAATTATTGGTTGACATACAAATACTAAAATCTAAGTCAAAGGGAGGTGTTCTTAATTCCCTTCAATTCGATTTCGAGTAGATTCTATTTTGATGCATTGACTCTCTCTTGAGTAGATTTAATTATGATGCATTACGCTCCACCGAGAAAATCGGCTACCATTTTCTTGGCGGTCGGAGTTATTGCTATTCCGCCCCTGGCCGTTTCTTTAAGTTCTTCGGGCAATCTTCTTCCAACTCTTCCAAGAGAGTCTGCCACTTCCTCAAAGGGGATAGCTGACTTTATGCCGGCAAGGGCAAGCTCCGCTGCCGTGAAGGCGATCGATACTCCGAAAGCGTTTCTCTTTACACAGGGGATCTCGACGAAGCCGCCTACGGGGTCACAGACAAGTCCCATCAAAGATTTAAGTGCAAGCGCCGGAGCGTTTTCCAGCGCACCGTATTCTTCGGGGTGCGTTGCATAGATTATCGCTACAGATGCCATCGCAGTGGCAGTTCCTACTTCCGCCTGACAACCAGACATTGCGCCGGAAATGGAAGCCCTTCTTTTGATTCTTTCTCCAACTGCTCCAGAAACGAGCAAAGCATTCCCAAGGGTGTCAAGATCAATACCCAGATCCATATGAAGTGAGAGCAGTGCTCCTGGAACGACCCCACAGGCGCCTGCAGTTGGGCAAGCAACGATCTTTCCCATGCTTGCGTTGTGTTCTGACATCGAAAGAGCAATGCTTACTCCTGAGAAAACCAGCGGACTAAGAAATTCGGGAATGTGATTTCTTGCCTTTGCATCATTGTCTCCAACCCATCCAGTTAGCGATTTCTCCGGTTTTTCCAATCTGCTCTGGTAGGAATTCAACATTTCTCTCACTAGTCCTCTAGAGGTCTCTTCGGCAACTTTGGGATCATTTCCGGTGTTCATCATGTACCAGTTCGACACCACTTTATGCAGCGCTGTCGCGGAGTCTCTTGCAGCCTTCACAAGGTCTTCGAACTTCATTATCATATTGACGAATCCAGCCTTTCAAGATAGGATACTTTCTTGACTACCTGCAGCCTTTTGATCGCACTTAGCAAGCTTTCGTCTGGTTCATTATCGAGTTCAACGACGCAAAGGGCCTCTCTTCTGAAAGGATCAACCCTTGAGAGGAAGAGATTGCTGATGTTCATATCGCTTGAAGAAATCTCTCCTACTATCTGGGAGAGTGCCCCAGGGATATCGGCATTCAAGATTACGAAGGAAGGGTATTTACCAGAGACGTCTGTATCAAAATCATTTATCGAAGCGATCCTTATCGAACCACCGCCGATCGAGGCACCGGTCATACTAAGAAATAGTTCTCCGGTACTTCCGTTGATTCTAACAGTATTTGGGTGGAGATCTCCCATATCTTCTTCCTCGAATGTGAAATATATGCCTTTCTCTTTAGCTATCCGGAAAGACTCTCTTAGCTTTGGATCAGCTTCCTTTATTCCCATTATCCCACCTATGAGTGCCCTGTCAGTCCCGTGGCCTCTAAAGGTTGCAAAGAGGGGGGCATTCAAAGTGAATCTAACTTCACTAGGCACTCCAGAAAACAGGGACCGAAAGGCTCTGCCGAGCCTTGCCATTCCCGCTGTGTGAGAACTAGATGGTCCAACAATTGCAGGCCCAATTATGTCTAGCAACATTGCTCTGCCTCCAATGAAAACGCGGAACCATAATGGTTCCGCGTTACAATGCAGATTACTTATAGATTATAGAAAGAGGCGGTTCCTCTGAATTCGGCCTGTTCTCCAAGCTCCTCTTCGATTCTTAGAAGCTCGTTGTACTTGGCGATTCTGTCCGTCCTGGATGCGGAACCGGTCTTTATCATCCCGGTGTTAGCAGCGACGGCAAGATGAGATATAAATGTATCTTCGGTCTCTCCGGATCTGTGGGAAATAACACAGGTCATCCCGTGCTTCTGAGCATATTCGATTGTGTCAAGCGTCTCTGTAACCGATCCAATTTGATTCAGTTTTATGAGGATGGAATTAGCTGACTTCTTCTCGACACCCCTCACTAGCCTCTTGATGTTGGTCACGAAAAGGTCATCACCGACTATCTGGACTTGATCACCTATCGCAGCTGTAAACTTCGCAAAGCTCTCCCAATCTTCTTCGGCGAACGGATCTTCGATGGATATTATTGGATATCTTTTTGCCAGGTTCGAGTAGTACTCGATCAACTGATCTGGAGTTAACTCCTTTCCATCGATACTATAAAGACCTCTGTCCTCATTATAGAATTCGTTGGCAGCGCAGTCGAGGGCTATCATTATCTCTTCGCCTGCTTTGTAACCGGCTGCGTCAATTGCGTTGGTTATGTATTTCAGCGCAGCTTCGTTATTCTCAAAGCTAGGCGCAAATCCACCTTCATCGCCCACAGCCGTCACGTGGCCGTTATCCTTAAGTATCTTCTTCAGATTGTGGAAGACCTCGACTCCAGCCCTGAGGGCATCCTTGAAATGATTGAACCCTGCAGGAACTATCATGAACTCCTGAATGTCCAGGTTGTTATCGGCATGTTTGCCGCCATTTACGATGTTCATGAATGGGACAGGGAGAGTCTTAGAATTGACTCCGCCAAGATACTTGTATAGCGGCGTGTCGATACTGTCGGCTGCAGCTCTTGCAACTGCCATTGAAACTGCAAGAATGGCGTTTGCTCCGAGTTTATCTTTGTTATCGGTTCCGTCGAGTTCGAGAAGAGCTGAGTCAAGACCTGTCTGATCAAAGCCATTCATTCCGATAATCTCCGGGGCAATTATTTCGTTTATATTTTCAACTGCTTTCAGCGTTCCCTTTCCGAGATATCTCTTCTTATCCCCGTCTCTGAGCTCAAGGGCCTCAAACTTGCCTGTTGATGCTCCCGAAGGGACTATCGCTCTTCCATGACCCCCGTCATCCAGCCAAACTTCGGCTTCAACCGTAGGTGTTCCCCGTGAGTCCAGAACCTCTCTCGCTATTAGATCTACAATCTGAGCGTACATTTCTCCACCTCCACTAATCAGGTAAAACTAACGTACCTGTTTTCCCGCCAATTATAGCATCGAATAGATTACCCTTGTTAAAGAAATCAATAACTCTGACTGGCAGGCCGTACCTCTGACAGATCGAAAAGGCTTCTATATCCATGATTTTAAGCCTGCTCTCGATCGCTTCGGAAAATGTTGTTCTGTCGATTCTTTTGGCTTCTTTATTGGTTTTCGGGTCATTATCATACACTCCGTCAACCTTTGTGCCCTTAATTAGAACGTTAGCCCCGATTTCTACCGCTCTTACTGCTGCGGCAGTGTCAGTTGTGAAGAACGGAAGGTATGTGCCCCCGCCAAATACAACAATCTTTCCCGTGTTGAGCGCGTCTTCTATTGTGTCGTACCTGTGCTCAAGAAGAGATGGAATTCCTGCAATCGAAGAAATCGCAATCGCTTCAAACCCATTCATGCAGAGAGATTCCTTCAGGTAGAGTGAATTCATTATCGTGCCAAGAATACCTAGTTCGTCGGCTCGCGAGCTTCTCATTTCGGAAAGCTCGCGTCCCCTTATTATGTTTCCTGCTCCGATAACTATCGCGAGCTGAATTCCCTTTTCAACTGCAGGTCGGAGCTCTTCAATAAGAAAGGCGGTTCTGCCTGAATCAAACCCTCTCGCACCTTCTCCGCTCAAGACCTCGCCGCTGAGTTTCAAGAGTACTCTCCTATACATAAGCACCTCCAATAAAAAAGGTGAGCATCCGGCTCACCTTCCTAACTCAGTTTTCTGACTCTCCAACTTGCCAGCGGACGAATCTGCTGACCTTGATATTTTCGCCGGTCTTGGCAATCAACTCAACAAGGAGATCGTTGATCGTTTTCTCATTCTCGAATACGTATCCCTGCTCTAGCAGGCAGTTATCTTTATAGAAGCTTTCAAGCTTGCTTTCTACGATTCTTTCGATTATGTTTGCAGGCTTGCCGCTATCTTTCATCTGTTCGGCATATATTTCCTTCTCTCTATCGATAACCTCCTGAGGCACGTGTTCGCGGGAGATGAATCGTGCTCCCATCGCTGCCAGCTGAAGGGCTATCTTGTGGGCAAGTTCTTTGAATTCCTCCATTCTTGCCACAAAGTCTGTTACGCAGTTAAGCTCAAGTAGCACACCGAGCTTGCCATTGTGATGAATATAAGAGTAAACGAGTCCCTCGGCCGTTTCTCTTCCCGAAACCTTATCTGCCTTTAGTATGCCCTTCTTTCTCAGGTAATCCTTTGCCTGGTCGAAATCACCATCTGTTTCGACAAGTGCTCTCTTGCAATCCATCATGCCTGCTTGAGTGGCATCACGGAGCTTCTTTACCATATCGCTGGTAATATTTGCCATCTTTTATGTCCTCCTCCACTTAAATTCCAAGGAAAATTATAACTCAGTTAAACCGATATTAATTTCCACGATGTTAAGTCATCTTCCGAGTTTCTTTCTGAACTCTTCACGTACGCAGGGCGGAACCCATTTCGAAATATCTCCGCCGAACGCCGCAATCTCCCTAACCATGGACGAAGATATGAAGGAGTTTGTGGTCTCAGTCATGAGAAAGAGGGTTTCAAGTTCAGGAAGCATTGCTTTGTTCGCGTGGGCCATCTGAAGTTCTAACTCAAAGTCAGACACAGCCCTAAGACCACGAATGACTACCTTAACATCGTTTTCTCTGGCAAAATCAACGAGCAGACCGCTATGGGTTGTGATCGTAACGTTCCTTAAATGAGACACTCCCCTTCTAACCATTCCGATTCTTTCTTCATGATTGAAGAAATGTCTCTTATTAACGTTTTCCATGACCAGCACTACAACTTCGTCGAAGATTTCGCTACACCTTTCGACTAGATCTATGTGTCCATATGTTATGGGATCGAAAGAACCGGGATAAACGGCCTTCATCTTCAAATAGCGCCTAGTCATTCCGACTTGTTTGAGACAGGCGCCCCTCCTTTCATAATCTGTTACCTGGGGTTCTCCGGTATTTTGTAAGACTCTGGGGGAATCTCGCTAATCTTGTCGCCGTAGATAAGAAGATCTTCAAGCGTCATTGAACCCAATTCCCTCATCATTGCGTTATATAGTCTAAACCATACATACTTTACGGTGCAGTCGGGATCTTCAAGGCACTTGCCGTTCTGCTGAAGACAGGCATACGAGTTCATTGGTCGGTCGAGCTTGAGTATCACGTCTCTCAGAAGAATCTCATTGGCGGGTCTTGCCAAACAGTATCCTCCGTATCTGCCTCTCACTGCCTTTATTATTCCCGCTTGTCTTAACTCTCCGAAGATCTTCTCCAAAAAGTCTCTTGGGATCTCATTGCCCTGTACGATCTCCACAAGCGAGAGTTTTTCCTTTCCTTCACGGGTCGACTTTGCCATCTTATAAAGTGCTCTCAAAGCGTAACTGCTCTTAAGTGTAAAACCCATTTCTAAGCCTCCTCTGAACTCTCTTCCCCGGAAGACAGAAGAGCGTTCACGAATTCCCTGTTGTCGAAGGGCTTCAAGTCGTCTTCCTTCTCTCCGACGCCTATGTATCTCACCGGTATTCCAAGTTCCTTGACGATTGCAAAGATTATTCCACCCTTTGCCGTGCCATCAAGTTTGGTTAAGACAATACCGGTTACGTCGACGGCCTCCTTAAATTTCTTTGCCTGAACCAGACCGTTCTGTCCAGTAGTGGCATCCAGAACAAGCAAAACTTCACTCGGAGCTCCTGGTGATGCCTTGCCGATCACTCTGTGCACTTTCTTCAGTTCTTCCATCAGGTTGCTTCGCGTGTGCAATCTCCCCGCAGTATCGATTATGACGATATCTTTCCCTTTGCTGACCGCGTGGCTTATTGCGTCGAAAGCAACGGCGGCCGAGTCGGCACCCTGTCCCTGGTTTATGAAATCAACATTTGCCCTCTCGCTCCAGATTCTCAGCTGTTCAACGGCGGCAGCTCTGAAAGTATCACATGCCGCAAGGACAACCTTCTTTCCGTTCATGGAGTAAAGCTTTGAAAGCTTGCCTATTGTCGAGGTCTTTCCGGTGCCGTTTACACCTACAACAGAGATCACGTATGGTTTTGCTTGTGGAACTTCAAATTGTATGTCAAGAATTTCTATCAGCACTTCCTTCAATACCTCTACAGGCTCTCTACCTTTCTCTGTTCTCTCTCTGAGCGCTTCAATTACCTCTTCGACCGTTTCAGAGCCCATATCTGACAGGATAAGTAGCTCCTCAATCTCTTCAAGAGCAGCTGCATCAAGCGTTTCGAAAGACAGGAGCTTCTTCACTCTCTTGAAAAAGCCTTCTCTTGTTTTCTTCAGGCTATCCTTTAGTTTAGAAAAGGCACCCATCATTCGTTCCCCACTATGCCAACCGGTCTATACATTGACAGCTCTTTCCTTATCTCCTCGAGAAGAAGGTCAAGTCCTTCTTGGATGCTGACTTCAAGCGGTTTCTTTTCAGTTCTGGCTTTGACCTCAACAATGTCCTGCTGAAGTTTCTTTCCCAGAGTGACTCTTATGGGAATCCCAATGAGATCGGCATCCTTGAACTTCATTCCAGGAGAAATCTCCCTGTCGTCAAGGAGAACATCGTAGCCCTCCTTAATCAGAAGCTCGTATATTTCCTCAGATTTCTTCAGGACATCAGGGTCCTTAGCATTTACGGCAGTTATTATGATTTCGAACGGAGTGACGGACAGGGGCCATATTATTCCATTTTCGTCATGTAACTGCTCGACTATGGCACTTATGGTTCGGGACACTCCCCAGCCATAGCAGCCCATAATATAATGAATACTATTACCCTGATCATCGGTTACGTATCCGTTCATTTTTTCCGAATACTTGGTTCCGAGCTTGAAGATGTGTCCTACCTCTATGCCTTTAGCGGACTTCATTGGAATTCCACACTTGGGACACGGATCTCCCTCTTTCACCACTTTCAAATCATGCCAGGAGTCTATCTCGAAATCACGGCCGGGAAGAACGCCGAAGTAATGGTATCCTTCCTTCAAAGCTCCGCAAACCGCGTTATTCAAACCTTTGATTGTATGATCGGCGATTATTGCTACATTCTTGGGAAGTCCAATCGGACCAACGAAGCCGATCGGCACCCCTAACAGGTCCAGTACTTCCTGAGGGGTCGCCATGGTAAGAGTCTGATCCTCAAGGGCAGCCTTGAGCTTCGATTCGTTGAGCTCTTCGTTTCCACGAATTAGAGCCATATAGTACCCTTTTCTACCTTTATAAATGAGTGATTTCACAATGTCCTTTGGGGTTACGCTCAGGCAGTCTGCCACTTCCTCCACAGTCCTGGAATTCGGTGTTGGAACTAGCTGCAAATCTGAGGTTTTCCTTTCCTGGGTCTCTTCCTTCAAGAGGTACTCCGCCTTTTCATCTGAAGCAGCGTATCCGCAGTCACAGTAAAGCAAAGTCGATTCTCCGTAATCAGCAAGCACGTTGAATTCATGGGATTCATTTCCACCTATTGCTCCAGAATCGGCTTCTACAACCAGGAATTCGAGTCCTATTCTCTCCAAAATCTTGCTGTACGCTCCGTAAAACTGTCTATATGTTTCGTCAAGAGAAGTCCATGAATCGTGAAAACTGTAGGCGTCCTTCATCAGGAACTCTCTTGATCTCATGAGGCCGAATCTCGGACGAATCTCATCCCTGTATTTCATTGCAATCTGGAAGAGAGATACAGGAAGCTGCTTGTATGAATTAAGCTCGTTTCTTAGAAGATGGGTTATGATCTCTTCATGGGTAGGTCCTAGCGTGAAGAACCTCTCGTGCCTGTCCTTCATTCTCATCATCTCGGGGCCATAGTCGTCCCATCTGCCTGTCTCGTGCCATAATTCTGCCGGCTGTATGATTGGCATCAGAATCTCTTGAGAACCGATTGCGTTCATCTCTTGACGAACGATCTCTTCAATCTTCTTGAGAACCCGGAGACCAAGCGGAAGGAATGAGTAGATACCGGCGGCAACTTTTCTGACAAATCCACCACGAACGAGAAGCTTGATACTTACTAGGTCTGCATCGGCCGGAGCATCTCTTAATGTTGGAGCATAGAGTTGTGAAAACCTCATCAGATCTCTCCTCTCGAAATTCAGCTAATCAGGACTAATTCAGTGAGATTATAGCATAGTTCCAGCAAGCTGTTTGACGTTTTGATATAATAAAGTATATGACTTATAAGGAGGACGAGCATGAGTATTTCTGTACTTCAAGAAGAGCTCAGGGATTATGTTGAGAACGTGAAGAGAGCTGCTCGTTTCATTGAAAAGGAAGTTGAGCTGAAGTCAAAAGTTGCAGTGATTCTAGGCAGCGGACTTGGAGATGTATCTAATAGCCTTGAAAATACCGTTTCAATTCCTTACGATGAGATTCCCGGCTTCCCGTTGTCAACTGCTCCCGGTCATAAGGGCGAACTAACTTTCGGAAATGCCCTTCACCACAATGTGATGCTAATGAATGGGCGTTTTCATTTTTACGAAGGTTACTCCATGAAAACTGTGACCTTCCCAATAAGGATAATGCAAGAACTGGGTGTAGAAGTACTTCTGATCACCAATGCTTCGGGCGGTCTCAACCCTGATTTCGAAGTGGGTAGAATCATGCTCATCAAAGACATCATAAACTTCATGGGTGATAATCCTCTGATAGGTCAAAACGTCGATGAATGGGGTCCTCGGTTCCCGGATATGAGCGAGCCCATAGACAGCGATCTGTTTGACAAGGCTCTTATTTCTGCTAAAGAGCTTGGCGTGGGTGTCTATGAAGGAGTTTATGTTGGTGTGGCAGGGCCAAACTTCGAGACTCCTGCGGAATTAAGGATGCTGAGAAGGTTTGGCGCAGATGCTGTGGGTATGTCGACCGTGCCGGAAGTTATAGTGGCGCGTCACGCAGGTATCAGAGTGCTCGGCCTTTCCGCGATATCGGATAGAGCCGTTCCCGACGATTTGAAGCCTCTCACAGCCGAGGAAGTCCTTGAAATGGCTAAGAGAGCGGGAAGCGATATGAGTAAGTTGATACTTAAGACTCTAGAAAAAATATAGGGAGAGACAATCTCTCCCCTCTGGTGGGTGCGGTAGGGATTGAACCTACGGCCTCTTCCTCGTCAAGGAAGCGCTCTTCCACTGAGCTACGCACCCGAACAAGATTGATTCTACCATCGTCTTAAGAGCGTTGTCAATAGAATAATTCGCGAAGTTGATTTGCATTACGAAATAATACGTACAGGTTAACGGCATTTTGAATTTAGAGGCTCCATAGATTATAATTGTACTATCACACTCATCTCTATTTTGAAAGGGGGCAACATTAGTGAAAAAGATTTTACTGGTAACACTTACTGTGCTTTTCTTAGCTTTTACTGCGTTTGCAAGCGACCCAGAAACATTCGTTAATCTCACTATTAGTGAACCGGAGACTCTTGATCCGCTCCACTCATATGACACCGCAAGTGGAGAAGTTATTCTTAACCTTTATGAGAACCTAATCCAGTATGACGGTGAATCAGTCACAGACTATCTGCCGATGATTTCGACCGAAGTACCTAGTGCCGAAAATGGCCTTGTAAACCCAGAAGGAACTGTATTCACCTTCCCAATCAGAGAAGGCGTCAAGTTCCATACTGGTAATTTGCTGACTCCTGCAGATGTGGAATACTCATTCGAGAGATACATACTCGGTGATCCGTCAGGAGGACCTCAGTGGATGATAATTGAGGCACTCACCGCTGGTTCTTTTGCAAGCGTAGAGGGTTGGTTTGAACACTACGCTGGAATGGCTTATTCAGAAGCAGTGGATGCGGAAAGAAATCCGACATCTGAAGAAGCAAAGGCGATGCTGATTTCGTTCTATGAAGAAGTCGTTGATCCTAAAGTCGAAGTCGATGGAAATAATGTAATTTTCGTTCTTGACGCTGCGTGGGGTCCATTTCTGAATACAATAGCGCATTTCGGATCTTGGGCTGCCATTACCGACTCCAAGTGGGGAATCGAAAACGGTGCTTGGGACGGCAAAGCAGATGGTTGGTGGAAATGGCATGACCTAGAACCACAGGAAAGTCCATTCCATAATGCCGAAGCAGGTTCTGGTCCTTTCAAGCTGGTTGCTTGGGATTCAGCTCAGCAGAGGGTAGTTCTCGAAAGATTTGACGACTACTGGGCAGGCCCAGCTGCAATAAAGAATGTCGTTATTTGGGGCGTTGACGAATTCTCCACAAGGAAGGCGATTTTCGAAGCCGGAGATGCAGACATTGCGTACTTTGGCGCTCCTTATCTGGATCAGGCAGAGGCTCTTGCAGCTGAAGGTAAAGCCGTTGTGACAAAGGGTTACCCTACTGCGAGCATCACGTCTCTTCACTTTAACTGGCTTGTTACAGAGGGTAGCGAGTATCTTGGAAGTGGAAAGCTTGATGGAAATGGCGTTCCAAGAGATTTCTTTTCGGACATTCATGTTAGAAGAGCTTTCTCATTCTGCTATGACGGGGCAACATTCGTAGATGAAGTCCTGAATGGTCTTGGAGAGCTTGTCCCATCAGATCTCCCGAAAGGTTTCCTTGGATATGATGAAACTCTTCCTCTTCCAGAATTCAATCTTGCAAAGGCCGCCGCCGAGTTCAAGCAGGCCTGGGGCGGAGAAGTCTGGGAAAAAGGATTCAAGATTCAGCTTCTGTACAATACAGGTAACGATGCTAGACAGACTATAGCAGAGATGCTTGCTTACTTTGTAAATTCAGTCAATCCGAAGTTTAAAGTCGAACCTCTTGGAGTACAGTGGCCGACCTATCTAGCAGCCCAGAGGAATGGGTTCCTTCCGTTGTTCACTATAGGCTGGCTGGCAGACTATCCTGACCCGCACAATTTCATTGCTACTTACTACGCAAGCTATGGAGTTTACGCTTCAAGACAGGGCGAACCTTTCCAGGAATGGGCAGCTGCAAATGTAGATGCCGAAATAAGCGCTGCAGCAGTATCTGTCGATAACGAAGAGCGATTCAATCTCTATAGAAGCGTCCAGGAAAAGGTTATTGATGCTGCAATCGGTATTCCCCTGTATATGCCGACGGGTCTTAACGTAAGGGCGCCTTGGGTTGAAGGGTGGTATCCGCATCTAGTAAGATCTGGATTCTACTACTACCAGCTTTCCAAAAATCAGTAACTGAATATATCCCGAAGAGAGCCGGGGCCTTCTTACCCGGCTCTTTTTTTGACTGGAGATATGGATTATAATAGACTATTGTTTTTGTTTTGATGAAAGAGGGGTGATACTCAGGTGACTGCCTACATAATCAGAAGGCTCCTTTTGCTGCCATTAATAATGATTGGTGTTACTTTGATCATCTTCGCAATGATCTGGGCGCTTGGTCCAGACAGGTTACTTGCTTCTTATGTGAAGAGTCCGGAAGCATTGAAAACACCCGATGCGGCAGAAAGACTTATAAAGAAATATGGTCTTGATGAACCTATGCCTGTTCAATATCTGAAATGGCTAGGCAATGTTATTCAGGGTGATTTTGGATACTCAATGGTTGGAAAGAAAGGCGTTCTTCCTTCGATGCTAGAGCGCTTCCCCTATACACTGGAGTTGGCAATCTATGCAATTGTCCCGGTAGTTCTAGTTGCCATATGGTTGGGAGTGATTTCAGCCGTTAATCAAAACAAATTTACAGATCAATTCATAAGGGTCTTTGCCCTTGTGGGTTGGTCTCTTCCTGATTTTGTCTTTGGGCTTTTGCTCCTTCTTGTCTTCTACTCAATTCTTGGTTGGTTTCCACCCGGGATGGTCAGTACTCAGTATGATTTGGTCATGAGGACCGCAGAATGGAAGAACATAACGAGCATGCCGACAATAGATGCGCTTCTTAACGGCAGACTTGATATATTCATCGACGCTTTGAGACATATTATTCTCCCTGTTCTAACTCTTGCTTATCTGTGGTGGGCTTATTTGCTAAGGATTACTCGTTCAAGTATGCTTGAAGTTCTCAGGAAGGACTATATCCGAACGGCGAGAGCAAAAGGCGTGCCTGAGAGGATAGTCATAAATAAGCACGCTAAGAGAAATGCCATGATTCCTGTTATAACCGTTGCCGGAGGATCGGTAATGGGCTTGCTCGGAGGAACAGTGTTTGTTGAGACGATTTTCTCGCGTGTAGGAATGGGGAGATTTCTCGCGGATGCTGCGAGCCTTCTAGATTACTGGTCGATAATTGGCGGAGCTCTGTTCTTCTCCTTTATTATGGTTGTAGGAAATCTGGTCGTCGATGTCTCTTACGCCCTCGTTGATCCAAGAATTCGTCTAGAGTAAGGGGGAAGATGCGAATGCCAGCAAAGAGAAAGAGTGAGTTCAGAAAAGTAATGAAGAAATACTGGACGAATGGCACAGCCGTTCTGGGAACCTGTCTCCTGTTTTTCTTCATAGTCATAGCGATCTTCGCCCCTCAGATTGCTGGAGTTAATGAAATGGGAGACAACTATCAGATTCCAAGAGCCTCCTGGTCATCGAAACCGATAGCGCCTTCAGCCGAACACCCCTTTGGGGTTATCGGTGGGAGAGATGTATTTTACGGTGTGGTCTGGGGAACACGAACGGCTTTTAGACTTGGCTTGATCATCACTGGATTTGCCGCCCTGATTGGAGTTATTGTCGGTTCGATCTCTGCGTACTTCGGCGGGTGGGTCGACGAAATTCTTATGAGGATAACTGACATCTTTTTGTCGATTCCCTTCCTGGTTGCTGCAATGGTCATGACAACGATTCTGGGCAAAGGTCTAGACAAAGTTATAATTGCTTTGATAATCTTCGGTTGGATGAGCACAGCGCGTCTGATTAGAGGAAATATCCTTCAAGCGAGAGAAGAGCAATATGTTCTCGCAGCAAAAGCTCTTGGACAGAAGGATTGGGTAATTATTATCAAACATATTCTTCCAAATACGATTTTCCCGGTAGTTGTTCAGATGTCGATGAGAATCGGTTCTTATGTTATCACTGCGGCAGGACTGAGCTTTTTGGGAGTTGGAGCAGAGCCTGGCTATGCCGACTGGGGAACGATACTGTCCTTTTCAAGGAACTGGATGACGATGCTTGACCAATCTTGGTTTGCTATAGTCTTCCCAGGTACTGCCATGGTGCTCTTCGTTCTTGCATGGAACCTTGTCGGAGATGCATTGAGAGATATCTTCGACCCGAGAATGAGAAGCTGAGGGGGTTTGAGTCATGGATGAGAAGAAAGCGCTGTTGCAGGTAGAAGACTTAAGAACATATTTCCATACAGAAGATGGGGTTGTTAAGGCCGTTGATGGGGTGACCTTTGAGGTCTTCCCAGGCGAGACGCTTGGAATCGTCGGCGAATCTGGCTGTGGAAAAAGTGTCACATCGCTCTCTATTATGAGACTTCTTGACGAGAAGGGAGAGATAGCGGGCGGTAAGATTTTTTTCGACGGCCAAGATATCATGGCGATTCCTGAGTCAAAGATGATGAAGATCAGGGGAAACGATATGGCTATGATTTTTCAGGAACCCATGACGGCTCTAAATCCGGTTTTCACGATAGGATTCCAGATAATGGAAGCTATCTTGCTTCATCAGGATGTTGACGAAAAGAAGGCACGTGAGATGGCAATAGATATGCTGAAGAAGGTTGGAATTCCCGAACCTGAAAAGCGGATCGATGAATATCCCCACGAACTCTCTGGAGGGATGCGCCAAAGAGCGATGATAGCGATGTCTCTCTCCTGTAATCCCAAACTGCTTTTCGCGGATGAGCCCACGACTGCTCTTGACGTGACTATTCAGGCGCAGATTCTTGAGCTCATGAAGTCTCTTCAGGATCAGTATGGTATGGCTCTTGTAATGATCACTCATGATCTGGGAGTAATTGCGGAGATGGCTCAGAGAGTCGTAGTGATGTACGCCGGAAAGGTTGTTGAATATGCTGATGTTCATACTCTCTTCAAGAATCCAAGGCATCCATACACATGGGGGCTTATGAATGCAATACCAAAACTGGATGAAGATAAAGAGGTTCTCTATAACATCCCCGGTGTCGTTCCCGACCCTCTTGATTTCCCCGATGGATGCCGGTTCAACACAAGATGCCCTCTCGCCACAGACAAGTGTCGAAAGGAAGAGCCGCCTCTAGTAGAAATAGAGAATGAACACACTGCTGCCTGCTGGCATATAGATAAGCTCATTGAAACGATCAAAGTATCGAGGGCAGGTGAGAGCGCATGAGCATTCCGAACGAAAGCAAGTTGCTTCTCAGAGCAGATGAACTCGTGAAGTATTTTCCAGTAAAAGCTGGAGTCTTCAGAAGAGTTGTTGCACAGGTTAAGGCCGTTGACGACGTCAGTTTCGATATCTACGAAAAGGAGACACTCGGACTGGTCGGCGAGTCTGGCTGTGGTAAGACCACTGCCGGTATGACTGTTCTCAGGCTTTACGAACCGACCTCGGGAAGAATAATCGTCGGAGATGAGGATACAACACATTTTTTCATGCCCTTGTTGAAGGCCAGAAAATACTTGAAAAAGACATACGTCGAGAAATTTTCCGATTTGAAAGCAAAATCAGGCTCTGTTGAAGCCGCCTTGAGCTCTTTTGACAACGACTTTGACAAAAAGATGGCCGAGAAGTACTTCAAAGAATTCAACGAAGATAGCGGTGAATTCATGAAGAGTCTTCTGGGAAACAGGAAAGACAAGAGAAAGGCATTCAGAAGAGACGCTCAGATTATCTTTCAGGACCCGTTTTCTTCTTTGAATCCAAGAATGAGAGTCAAGAATATTATCGGTGAAGGTGCAAGAATTCACGGTCTCGCTACAGGTAGAGATGTAATGGATATGGTGGCTGACATCATGACCAAAGTCGGTCTTTCAAAAGATCACATGTCGAGATTTCCTCACGAGTTCAGCGGAGGCCAAAGACAGAGAATAGGTGTCGCAAGAGCCCTGATTCTTAATCCGCGGCTCATCGTCTGCGATGAAGCCGTCTCCGCGCTTGACGTGTCGATCCAGGCCCAGATTCTTAATCTCTTGAGCGATCTTCAGAAGGAGTTTGGACTTACATATCTCTTCATTGCGCACGATCTTGGAGTCGTGAAGCATGTAAGCAAGCGTGTTGCAGTGATGTATCTTGGAAAGATCGCCGAGCTCGCAGACAAGAAGAAGCTCTTCGGTAACCCGCTCCATCCTTACACGGTTTCTTTGATGTCGGCGATTCCAGAGGCTAACCCCGAAAAGAAGAAGCAAAGAATACTTCTTGAAGGGGATGTTCCCAGTCCGATAAACCCACCTTCAGGCTGCAGATTCCATCCGAGGTGTCCCATTGCGAAGGACGTCTGTTCGAAAGAAGAACCCAAACTGCAAGATGTAGGTGGAGGTCATTACGTTTCCTGTTTCTTCCCGGGAGAACTGAAAAGAGGACTCTAAACTACACTATTCCGCCGATGCCGTTGATAATTATCTGGACATCGGCGGGATGTTTCTTCTGTATTTTCTGGAGAAATTCGCAGTTCGCTTCTGGCAGAAGCTTTACGGTAACTTTCATTCTGTAGGAATTCTTGAGCTTTGAAAGAAGCGGAGCGACTGGGCCAAATACCTCGATCGAATCGATTCTCGCTTGCCTTATTTCTTCTGCGATCTTTTCGGCCAACAGTCCGCTCTCGTCCTCAGTCTCTCCGTAGCATATCACTTCCGCAATTTTACTGAAAGGTGGGTTATTCAACTCCTTTCGGAGAGTTATTTCATCTAAATAGAAGGTTTCATAGTCCCTTTCGAAGGCAGCTTTCATTATTCTGTTGTTTGGATTGAAAGTTTGAATGAAAGCCTTTCCTACGCTTGCTCGACCTGAGCGTCCGCTAACCTGCGCAATATGCTGGAAGGCTGTCTCGGGACTGTCGTAACTGGGAAAGCTCATCAGTCTATCTGCATCGACTATAAGAACCATCTCAACATCGGGAAAGTCAAGGCCTTTGGTTATCATCTTTGTACCTACAATTATCTGACATTCCTTTCGTGAGATTTCGAGTAAGGCCTTTTCATATGAAATGGGGTTGTCGATCGTCTCTCTGTCCATTCTCATGATTCTTGCTGAAGGGAAATACTTTTGCAGATCGTGTTCTACTCTCTCTGTTCCGAAGCCCCGTGCAGAGAGAGTCATTGAGCCACAAACGGGACAAAACTTAGGTGCGGGTTCTTTGTAGCCGCAGTAATGGCACTTAAGCGAATTATCGCTTCTGTGATATGTCATGGAGACCGAGCAGTGAGGACAGCTAACTGTGTTTCCACATGTGTAGCAGACGACATAATTTGAATATCCTTTTCTATGGACGAAAACAAAGACTTGCTTTGCTGCAGAAATCGTTTGTCTGATTTCCTCTAGTGCCCTTTTGCTGATTATAGGGTTCTTCTCTTCTTTCATATCGATTATCTCGATTGTGGGAAAGGATCCGACAGGTCTTTCTGTTAGACGGAGTAGAGAAAGTCTGTCAGATTCAACCAGGTGATAGTGTCCAACTCTTGGTGTTGCGGACCCAAGAATGATAGGTATATCTAGCAGCTCAGCCTTTTTCAAGGCAGCTTCAACCCCATCATAATAGGGAAGACTCTGCTGGTAGAAACTGGAATCGTGCTCTTCATCAACCACTATCAAACCCGTGTTCTTCATCGGCACCCAAAGTGAACTCCTTGTACCGACAAGAATATCGACATTCTGCTCCACAGCATCCAACCAAATTCTCTGCCGCTGGCCTCTCGGCAGGTAACTGTGGTATTGTCTAACATCCCTTCCCGGGAAAGCACCTCTTATTCTTGCAAGGAGCTGGGGAGTCAAGGAAACTTCTGGAACGAGATACAGGATCTGTCGACCTCTGTTGAGCCAGTATTCCATGACCTTGAAATAGACCTCTGTTTTGCCCGTACCGGTCAATCCGTGAAGGAGAAAAGCCTTTGATTCGCTCTCCATTATTTCTCTATAAACCTCTCTTTGGCTTCCGCTGAGTTCGTCTACCGCAGGGATTACCCAGTGCGAATCGTCTTCCTCACACTCCTCGGCCGTGAGTATCCCCTTAGAAATCAGTGTTTCGATCGGGCTTCTGCTTCTTAGTTCAAGTTTCTTTTCAAGCTCGGAGATTTCCTCTGATTCAACAGAAAGGAGATAGTCAACTATGATCTGCCACAGGGGTGTTAGGTCTTGATTCAGTAGCCCGGTTTTCTTTGTTAACGATACTCGCCTTGTCTTGCGCTTTTTTGGAGTCTTCCTTTCGAAGCTGTGCATGATCTTGACTTCTCGTGAAGCCAGAAGCTCCTTAAGCTTGCCTTCACCGAATTCTTTGATAAACTTGTCCTTTTGAGTGGGGGGGAATTCAAAGCTTTCGGAAATGGGAACGATGAATTCATCGACAGCTAGAAGTTTTCCAGGCGGGAAGAAAAGGTCGAATACTTTGCCTGGAGGTGCAAGATACTCCTTCATTACATACTCCGCAAGCTTAATATCCTCTAATGAAAGGAAGGAACGTTCATCGACTCTCTTGTTGATACTCTTGATTCTGTACTTCCCCGTCTTACCTTCCAGCGATACAACATAACCGATAGTGTTGCGTCCGGCAAAATTGACTTCGACCCTCTCACCAGGTTCTAAAAGTTCATTAGCCTTGTAAGTGTATGTGTCATATAGAGGCGAATTTGAGATCGCGACCTGGATTAGCATTGACTACTGCTCCTGTCTGTGGTAAACGATTTGTGATAGTAGGTCAGAGCCTCTTGCTCTGCTTTCGGGATACTTGTGGAGACTTGAGTAAAATCTGACGGCCTTGAAATCCCTCTTTAGCTGTGCCTCAAGCAAGTCAACATCTATCTTCATTTCTTCTTTAAGAGATTTGTCTACTACTTTTCTCCATAAAGAAGCCGTGGTTATTATTGGGATCTTCGTTGAGTGCTTGATGTTCGAAAGATGAGTTCTTCCCTTTTCATTGAAGCCCAGTATCCGAATGTATTGAGGGCCGAGTTTGTTGCTTTTTCTTATTAGATCATCGGAGAATCTAAAGACGGGATAGTACATAAGCCGTCTGATTCTAGATAAGGTGAACCGTTTCGACTTGACGCAGTGGAGAAACCTTTCAAGACTTCCTTCCATGGAACAATCTTGAAATCTCGCGTCGAGACCTTCGACAAACCCATAATATCTGCAATAATCCTCTCTTGACAAGAGCCTGAAGAAGGAAATGAAAAAGGATTCAACATCCTCCTTGAAAACGGGACCTCTACCGCATCTTATTTCCCGAAGGATTATATCTAATGATTCCTTTGGCATTGTTTGAGAAGCGCTCTCGATATCGCCATTTTGAATCAGCCTTCTAATTGCCGTTGCGGAAGAAAATTCTCCACGATGCTCTTCATCAGTGTAAGAAGCCCCGACTCTCCTTATTGAGTGGGGAATCATCTTGCTCTTTATCTCTTGAATCGCTCTCAGGTATTCCACACCCAGGATGTTGTTGGATGAACCTATCTCTTCTATTCGGTGTGAAAGAGCTGCATTTTCAGTATGAATAAAGTCTCTCAGAGCATACTTTCTGGCATTAGGAAATGAATGACCAGTCTTAAGATGTTTCTTCAGAAGATCCTGATAGTGTTCGGGTTCTTTGATCAGAACTTTGGACACGGCCTTCATGAGGTCTATATCGTCTGTCTCACTCCCAAAAACGACATCTGTTACTCCAACATGATCAAGCGTCCATATCGATCCCGTTGCGAACCCTCCGGCGTCCTGCAAGGAATATACTACCGGCAATTCGAGAACCAGGTCGACGCCTTGCTCTAGAGCTGCTTCTGCCCTTGCAAACTTCTCGACAATCGCCGGCTCTCCTCGCTGAACAAAATTGCCGCTCATCACAGCAACGGTGACATCCGGCTTCACAATCTCTTTCGATTGTGAAAGATGATAAAGGTGGCCATTATGAAAGGGATTGTATTCCACAACGAGACCGAGTACTTTCATATATGAACCTCCCATGTATAGTGCTCCGGCGACATCGTTTTCTGTTCAGTCAGATGACGTAGTGAGGGACTTCCGAAGGCCGCTATCTACATGGCGGTGTTTGGCAGTCTGAGAACCTCACATACCGTAATGCTGAAAAGGGCCGTCCTTAGTCCTTCGTCCAAGATCATAGACCCGTCATTCGCAAGAGTAGTTGCAAGTTGTCAGTTCCAAGTTGCAAGCCCTAAAGTAAAGAAACGTCAGATACCTCGTTCTAAACATGAGGTCCGTTCTTGACGTGCACACACCCCCTCTCGAGAGGGGATTAAAGAGCTTTTCGAGACCCCAGATCCTTGCTTGCCCTCTAAGCTTTCCCCTTCTCTCTACTCTCTGAATAAACGGTCTGACCAAGAACTAAGAACAGATCCTCGCTCTGGAACGAATAACAGGTTCTCCCGGTGAACGGAGAACCATTCAACGACTAACTAGTTCCTTTGCTCTTTCCTACCACCGAGCCGCTACCCCCAACCTCGTTTCGCCCTTCGTCCTCACTCGTCTATCTGACCAACACCCCGTACAAGGGTCCGGCCGAAACCCTTTCAATTCTGATCTTAACAGATTTGCCTATCAGTTCAGGCTGAGCTTCGTAGATGACAATTTTGTTGTTCATTGTCCTTCCGTAGATCTTGCCATTTCCTTTGATCCTGCCTTCACCTATTACATCTATGATTCTGTCAAGATACTTCTCGTTTTCTTCCCTGTTGATATGTTTTTGTAAAGCAAGAAGATGATTCAGCCTTCTGGTCTTCACTTCTTGCGGAATATCATCAGCCATCTTTCGGGCAGATAGCGTGCCTTCTCTGGGTGAGTACATAGCGAGATTGATGCGCTCGAATCTAACTCCTTTCACTAAAGAGACCGTTTCTTCATATTCTTCTTCAGTCTCTCCAGGAAAACCGATAATGAGATCTGTGCTGAGAGTCACATTGGGTATTCCGCTTTTCACGCGGTCAATTAGATCAATGTAGTATTCTCTAGTATAGCCCCTGTTCATCGCTTTCAAGATTCTGTTGCTTCCCGACTGAACAGGAAGGTGTATTGAGCGAGATATCTTGTCGGATGACGCAATTACGTCGATCAACTCGTCACTGAAGTCTCTTGGGTATGAAGTGAGAAACCAGATTCTCTCAATTCCTTCTATCTTAGTCGTCTCTCTTATAAGCTCTGAAAGTGAAGACCCATCACTCAAGTCTTTACCATAGGAATCGACATTCTGTCCCAAATAGGTTATCTCTCTATAGCCTTTTCCGGCAAGTTCTCTTGCCTCAGAAAGGATGTCTCCCATTTCTCTGCTCTTTTCCCTTCCTCTTGTATATGGAACAATACAGTAAGAACAGAATTTGTCGCAACCAAAGATAATGGTGATCCAGGCATGATGTGAGCTTGTTCTCACTCTAGGGGTATCTGAATCGAGCTCGTCTATAAAATCGCCCATCTCGATGAATCTCTCTCCCAGTTCTGCCCTTTTTAGTAGTTTGTCAACTCTCGTGATCGCTCGCGTCCCGAAAACAAAGTCAACTTCTTTATGAGTAAGCAGTTCCGTCGCGTTCTTTTCGGCAACGCAACCGCAGACTCCGACAAGCAGATTCCCTTTCCTTTTCTTTAGGGCTTTAAGCTGTCCCAGCTTTCCATAGAGCTTGTCTTCAGACTTTCCTCTAACAGCGCAAGTGTTAACAATAACAGCGTCTGCTTCTTCTTCGCTGCTGGCGATTCCGTACCCTGCAGCAGATAGGACACCCATCATAGCTTCTGTATCATTTATGTTCATCTGACAACCAAATGTTCGAAAGGCTACTTTCAAGACATCACTCCTATTCCGATACCATTGCTCAGCTAAATTGTACCGCATTAGCCAAGAGCGATATACCACGTTATGTTACCATTCTATTGGAATGATTTTCCTGACCTCATTTACAATGAACAAGCTAGTAATAGCAAGGAAGCGAGCAATAAAACGGAGGTGCATTGTGTTTTCAGAAGCGTTCAGAATTGCAAGTCAGTTCACAAGACCAGTTGTGGTCCTAACGAGAAGTGGTGTTAAAAAGGTAAACGCAACTTGCGGAACATTCATGATACTTAACAGAGAAGGCTGGATAATCACCGTTGCACACCTTTGGCAATCGTACTTCATGTATAGACAACAGCAGGCAAAGCATGATATTGAGCCAGAAAAGAAGATAGAGAATCATTCGTTCTGGTGGGGTGGAGATGGAAAGGTTCTAAAGGATGTCAGACCATTTCCCGAGGATGACCTGGTAATCGGAAGACTTGAACCGTTTGATCCAGATGAGATAGTGGAGTACCCTGCTTTTGTGACGCAAGATGAAATGAAAATAGGGACAAGTCTTTGCAGGGTGGGATACCCCTTTTCCAGAATCCGTGCGTCCTTTGATGAAAAAAACTCTAGGTTTATGATGGATGGCAAAAGCCTGCCCTCACTTTACCCAATCGATGGAATTTACACCAGAACAGTTGAAGCACCGGCCTTCAAGGCAGCAAAGAAGACCACAAAGTTTATCGAGACTTCATCACCAGGTTTGCTGGGACAGAGTGGTGGCCCAATAGTGGACATGAAAGGGAGAGTCTGGGCAATTCAGAGCAGAACTGTGCATCTCCCGCTCGGCTTCAGTCCAAAGGTAAAAAAAGGCAGAGAGGAAATCGAGGAAAACCAATTCCTCAACGCCGGCTGGGGAGTTCATGTGGAAAAGATAAAAGATGCACTGTTTTCTATTGGGTAGTTCTAGAAGGATATTGATGATTACAGAAAGACTCAACTTTGACAGCAATGAATCTGAAAACAGCCAAACAAGGGAAAAAATGAAAAGAAAAATAGACGTACCACCACAGTGGTCTA